>JBHLLE010000364.1:0-4824 GCA_048885945.1 Candidatus Hermodarchaeota archaeon
AAAACAAGATACACAGTCCTTAAAGCAGCCAAAATACAAAGATTATAAAATCGATTTGCCAAAATTTGAAGATGATGTTGATCTATTAAAGAACCTTACCGTTACAAATTTTTTTAAGATATTTAGTAATTTTTACCCTTATATAGATATATATCAACAAAATTTAGTGGTATCTGATGTTGAAGTCAATTACATATTAAAAAAAGCAAAATATAGGTTTCATAATTCGAAGTTCATAATAGAATCAGAAGATTTTATTTATCATTTCTATATATTTTGTGGTATAATTGAGTCAACTATTTCTAAAGCTTTAAAGAAAAGAGTAATTTGTAATGTAGAAAAAATAAATGTAACTAAAAATGAATCCGATTCTTATGTGGATATTTCTATAGAAATAAAATAAAAAAATTTAATATCATTGTACAAAATGGCAGATAGCGATAACCAATCTGAAAAAAGAAAAAGTAAAAAAGAAAAAAGAGATTTTGAGGCTGAGATCTTGGAATTTCTCAGTAGCCATCCAACTGGTTGTACTATTAAGGATGTTGCAAAAGGTATTACTGCTTCTAGAACAACAATATATAAATATATATACCAACTTCAATTAAAAAAAAAAATAACAAAAAAAAAAATTGGAGCCTATTATTTACATTTTAATATAAATAGAAAATTTATTTCTAATAAACTTGTTATTGATTATTATAAAGGCCTCTTATCTGGATTAAAACGAAAATTCCCAAATCATCAAGATATTTTTAAAAAAGTTGGAAGAGAAATGGTTAAGTATTATCAATTATCTTTAAAATATTTACCTATTTTTGAGGAGGATTTAGATTCCTTTAAAAATCTAACAGTTAAAAATTTTCTTAAAATATTCAGCGAATTTTATCCTTATTTTGATATTTATCAACAACCTCTCGAAGTTTCGGATATTGAAATTAATTACGAAGAAAGTACCGCAACATATAGATTTCTTAATTCAGGTTTATTAGAAAGTACTAATGAATTTATTTATCATTTTTATATTATGTGTGGACTTATCGAAGCTACTTCTTCTAAATTCTTTAATAAAAATGTAACTTGCTGTGTTGAAAATATTCAAATAAAGGAGAATTACAAGGAATCTTATGTGGATATCTCTATCAAAATAAAATGAAAAAATAATTATTTTTCTCACTATTTCTATAATTACGATTGTATTACTCGTTTTTACGATTTTTATTAACAAATTATTCAAGGATTTAGATAGGTTACCCGTATGGTTAATGCAAAAATACACGGGAAAACCAGAATTCGAAGAATCATTTTACCAAATTCAATAATTCTCTTTTTATTCTTTTTTAAGTTCTTAATGAAAAAAATAGTAAAAATAAAAAACCTCAAAAAAAGTTTTAGTGCTGCCCTCTTCTTTTTCTACCCGAGTCTTTCGTTTGTTCTAAGGCTTTAATTTTTTTAATTTTAAAAATTACTTCTAATATCCCCCCCATAATTAAAATGCAAGTAAGAACTAACCTAAGTACTTTAAGAATAAAATCTTCGGTGGGATTTTCGTCCTCAAGGAGTTTAAGTATAAGAGAAAAATCCAATTGATATCGAAATCCAATCAATACTATTACTACGATGAGAGCGCCAATTAATATTAAATAAATAATTAAGCGTGTTTTAAATTCCATTTTATTTCACTATTGTATTGTATATTTCATTCAACGATAATTAGGTATAACTAATAAATTATAGTTTTTTATTTAAATCCAAAAAAAAAAAGTCGAAAAAGTTAAACTCTAAGAGAGTTCTATTAGAGGATTTTAGATTAACTTTTTCTCTAAAAGCGCTTTTAATAAGATCCTGTAAAGAAAGCAGATATTTTGTTTCCAATGGTTAAAGGTAATTTAGGAATGTAAGAGTGTTCTACTTCCCTCATTTTTTTTAATAAGATCTCGGAAAACTCTGGAATTGACATAAGTTCTGCGTCTAATTGGTTGAAAGAGGAGTATATGTCCTTTTTCTCTTTTAAATAGAGATTGTATAGTCCTGCTTTTTCTTTATTCGTCATTTGTTCTATATCGTCTGTATCTTTTAAAGTGTTTAAAAGCGTCGCGTTTAATCTCTCGTCGTATATCGTAGCAAGTTGAGTTGCTCTAATATCTATATAATCTTCTATTTCTTTTGTGTTTCTTCTAAGTTCGCGTCTACAGGTTTTCATGGAGCTGTAAATGCTCGATAAAATAAAAATAATTAAGCTCAGAGAAGACACCATAATGATAAGATTCATTAAAAGGCTTAAATTATCAGGAATGTACGTTTCAATTAATTGTATGAGGATGCTAATTACTAAAAATAATAAAGAAGTTGTGAGTCCTCCCAATAAAAAATCGGCTTTTTTCATCTTTTCCAGATCTAACTTTTCTTCTTCCATTTTCGAATGTAATCTATCTCTTTCTTCCATTAATTCTTTAATATCTGTTTTAAATTCTAACATTTGATTTGAATATTCGCTCATATCCATCTCCTTTAAAATTTCATTTATAATAACTGAAATTAATATCAATACTCTGCTTAAAGACTTCTCTTATACTGATTATTAACATCTTTAAATAAAGATATTGGATAGTATTGATACTGTATGCCTATTAAATAGAAAAAATTACATCATTGTATAAAAAGATTTTTTGAAAAGTTGAAAATTTAGATTAATCATCATAATAATTGCTTAAATACCTAATAAAACGCTTATATAATATTTTAGAATCGAAATATTAATCCCTATTATCATCCAAACATACTTAAAGATCCCCTATTTCCCTCATCAGAACCTAAATTTGGAAGCCATATACCAATTGCACGATTAACTATTAATTGGGTATTTAGAATATTTTTTAATAGATTATAAAATTCATTGATAGACGGAATTTGATTACCTTCAAAATATAACTTATCCACAAAATAAAAAAGGTTGTTTTCTGGATCTATTGAATAAAAAACGTTTCGAGCTAAAGCGATAGTTTCTAAATCTTGCTTAAGATTTATTTTTACCTCCTCTTCTTTTTCTTTTAAAAGCTTGAGATCTATTTCATCCAAAATAATATGAAACGAAATTTTAAGGTGATTAATTCCTTTTTCCTTTAAAATTGCTAACAAAAAACCTATCTGTTCTCCTTCTTCATTTGTAATATTTGGAAAACGGATTTCAAACCCAAAATCTAAAGCATCATCGTTGATTTCTTTTTCTATAAAACAATCATTTTGGATATATTCTTGAATTTTTTTCTTTAATTTGTCGTTTGAGTTGTCCTTAGAGAGGTCCATATCTATTTTTCCTCCTATATTTATTAATATTTAATTAATCTTTATTTTTAAAATAAGTTAGTGTTAATATTTACTATATTTAACGACGATGAGACAATAAAAAAATAAAAGAAAGTCACTTGAATCCTTGACAGAATGCGTTTACATTTTTTCCAATTGCTCTGTGATTATAGCCAATTTTATATTTTTTCTTATCTTTCTAAATCATCTCTTAGAAATATTAATCTTTTCTCAATTGATGAACATAATGAGATTAATTCTTCTTTTGTAAAAAATCTGTGATTATAGTCTTTATTCAAAAAAATTTCTACAGCTTTTTGACCATCTACCGAAATAGCAACGATTTCTTCAAGATAGTCGGAAAGAGCTGCTGAAATTATAATATCTTTATCTTTTACTTCTGTTGGATTATATGCTCCACGATTTAATATTGTATTATATTTAACTCTAAGATTATCTATTTCTGTTTTGAATTTTTCTAAAGCATTACATTTTCTAATTATCTCTTCATATTCAAAATCTCCTAAATTCATGAATATTTTAATGAGATGCAGCTTTTTTATAATATAAATTATTATATCTATTAAATTTGTAAATTCATTGATAAAAAATAGTGGATTATCTGTTGTTTCAAGGAATCCTTTCTTATAATATAGATCCCATTCTTTAGGATTTGTAATTTTTAAAATATTATAGAATTTCTCATAAAAAGAAATACAAGACTCAATATTCTGATTTTTAAAATAATCTAAGATTTCTCCTAAATCTAATATAGACCTCATAAAAAGTCGAAGAGAACTATTAAGATCATACCTTAACAAATTGTTTAAATAAATTTTTGACTCTTCCCATATCTTATTGTTCATTTTATCAATAAAATGTTGAATATTAGTATTTTTTAAATCTGGGTGGGGGAAATCATCTCCAAACTTGTAATCCTCCATATTTTTTGCTTGAATTAATAAGTTTTTAATGTAGATCAATTTTACTTTATATTCTAAGTCTTTCCAATCTTTATAAGACTTAAAAAATAATATAAAACATAAAATGGAAAAACTACTGATTAGAATCATGTAAAAAGTATCTTTTATTTCAAAAGTATAAGTCATGACTAAAAATAACAACGAAATTCCAAAATAGAATGAGGAATAAAACATATTTCGTTCCTCTAAAACATAGGGATGAAAAAAACAATCTCTTAATGAGACTCTCCCATAATCATAATAGGAGTTATTCCTCCGATATTTCCTTTTAAAATAGGCAAGCGACAAATATTCTTCTGGTTTAATATAATACAAGAATGTGCTAAAAATAGAAGAGATAAAGACTAAAATGATTAAAGTGGCAATAATGGTTCTAAAATCAGAAGTATAAACTAATTCAATGAAATTTAAAGTGAAAATATTAAATGCTCTAAATATTAACAATAGAAATGAGAGAATAAAAAAGAAATAAATGCTTTTAATTGAAGATTTGACCTGAAACTTATCCACTGTGTATAAAGAAGCGTAGGTCATG
>JBHLLE010000365.1:0-4814 GCA_048885945.1 Candidatus Hermodarchaeota archaeon
GGAGTATAATTGATATGGATATTAACAATCCTATTATAAGAACGGATGAAATAAAGATTTTGTTGTGATGTTTAATAAATTACACCTACTCTTAATAAAAAACATTAAATATTTAACAATTAATACTGAACTCTAAAAAAAAAGGATATTATAAATAGTTTTTTTATATATTTGTAAGTCTTAAGATTTAAGAGACAAAATGATAAGCATTCCCTCAAATTTTCTATTTTTTAAATTCCTTAATGTTTTTATCTATTTTTTCATTAAGTCATATTATGTCAAATTTAGAACCAGTTAAATGGGACGATTATAAAGTAGGAGATTCTGCAAAATTCACCAAGACTATTACTGAAGAGGATGTAATGAAGTTTGCAGAAGTTTCAGGCGATTACAATCCAATCCATGTAAATCCAGAATTTGCTAAAACACAACTTTTTGGAAAACAAGTGGCTCATGGAGTCATTAGTGTGGGCTTAATTTCGGCTTCCATGGGAGTAGAATTATTCGGTCCAGGAATTCTTTACGGAGAACAAACTGTAAGGTTTATTAAACCCGTTTATTTTGGAGATACTTTAACAGCTGTAGCTACAGTTAAAGAAAAATTTACTAAAAAGGATGGAAAGCTAAAATTTATTAAGTGTACGACTCAAGTCTTTAATCAAAATGATGAATTAGTTACTGACGGCGAAGGTATTGTCTTAGTATTAAATTAATTTTTATTATTTTTTTTTTATTAATTATAGTTCTACTTATAAAACAAAGTTATAAATAAAAAAATAACAAACTAAGTAGAGTATAACTTTTATTTTTCAATTATATAGACTAAAAAATAAAAAATATAAGAGTTGAGTAATGAATGGACTCTAAAAATAATGAAATTAACAATAACATACAAGAATTCCCTGAAATAATACATTCTAATTTAAATATCTACTCTTATGGGGTAGGTGAGTTTATTTACCAAGTATTTTCAATTGCTTTTGGAGCGTATGTTTTCTATTTCTATGAGGCCGAAATTGGGTTAAATAGTTGGCTCGTAGCTTTAGGATTTATTTTATATGCTATTTGGAATGCTATTAATGACCCTATTGTTGGATTTATATGTGATCGACCTTTCTTCTTTACTAAAAAATGGGGAAGACGATTTCCTTGGATAATATCGTCAATTTTACCAGCTATTTTATCTTATGTCTTACTTTTTACTCCTCCTGACATTAATCCTGTAGAAGGACAATGGATACTTTTTGGTTGGCTAGTATTTACAACTTGTTTGTTTGATACTGCTTATTCTTTTGTTTTTGTAAACTCTCAAGCACTTTTTGCAGATAAATTTCGAAACGCTGATGAACGTAGAAAAGTATCTGGAATTAATATGACTTTAGGATATATAGGGATAGCAATTGGTTCGTTAGTACCTCCATTTTTCGTTAATTATGGTGTTAAGGAATCTTTTATTAGCCAAGCATGGGCTTTAGTTTTCGTAGCTCTCATTGCTGCTGTATTTATAATTCCAGGGATGCGTGAGGATAAAGAAACAATTGAGCGTTATTTACGATCATTTGGAGAATCAAGAGAGAAAAAGGAAAGAGATTCTTTCTTTGGAATGTTTTTTTCAGCTTTTAAACAGAAAAACTTTACAGCTTTTGTTATCTTATTTTTAGGTTATGCAGTATTAAGGATATGTTTATTAGCTTCAATGCAGTATGGTATTAGATATATCCTTAAAGAACCTGCAGCCACATCATCGCTGATTATGGCAGGATTTCTCTTAGGAAGCCTAATTTCAATACCCTTATGGGTTTGGTGGGCTAGAAAAAAACAGGATAATAGAAAAGTAATGATTGTTGCGGCAATACTCTCATCGATCTTTGCATTGCCAATGATTTTTATAAATGACCTTTTTGGATGGATTATTATCTTATTTCTATGGGGTATAGGGATCGCAGGTATGTTTATTATTAGATCGGTAGTTCTAGCTGATATCATTGACGAATCTGTTGTAGAAACTCAGAAAAGGAACGAGGGAATGTATTACGGATTCTTTCTTTTCATAAATCGGCTTTCAATAGTAATCCAAGCTATAATTTTTGCAGTTGTACATCAATTAACGGGATTTGTTGAGGGCGCAGACACTCAGAGCGAAACTGCGATTTGGGGAATCCGACTTTCAATGGCAGTTATTCCAGTATTCTTTTTAGTGGTGGCTACCATTATATTTTGGAAATTTTATGATTTAAAGCCTGAAAAATTGAGTAAAATAAAAGCAAAAATAAAAGATCTTGATCTTTAAGGATATTCCAGTTTCAATAATTACTTTTAAAAATTTTTTTAATTAGAAGGTTAATATTCAATACCAAAACGTGCATTTATCCCTTTTGACGAATAATAATGTTTGATCATTTTCATTTCTGTTAATAGATCCGCACGCTCTTTAATTTTTGGGTGAATTTTACCAGTTCCTCCACCCGTTAGAACTAATTCTACTTTTTCTGGTTTATTATCAATTAATTTTATAACGTCTTCTACATTTACAACTCCCATTTCAACAGCAACTCCAACTTCATCCAAAATAACGATATCATACTCGTCGCTGTTAATAATTTTTTCAGTAAATTCTAATGCTTTTCTTCCTTCTTCTAAATCTATTTCACCAGGTATTTCGATAAGTTCTAACGTTCCAAATTGTTTAATTTCAAAATTAGGCACTTTCTTTATAGCTTCTATTTCTCCATATTTCGTGTTACCTTTCATAAATTGAATCATGTAGACTTTAAAACCGTGACCTGTAGCACGCAAGCCTTGTCCAATTGCGGCAGTCGTTTTTCCTTTCCCTCTTCCGTAATAACATTGAACTAAGCCTTCCTTTAATCTTCTGCGCGTCATACTTTTTTTTCCTTATGAGATTTTTATATCAATACTTAGGAATGTATATTAAAATTTATATAATTTATTTACAATTTTATAATAGTTAAATTCAATTTAATGGTTGATTAATATTGACTTTAGAGACTCTTGATCTTGTTAATGGAATCGTTCTTATCATTTTTTGTCTTATATCAATTTATGTAGGCATTAGAATTATTTTAAAATACTTCATATATACAAACATAATATTATATAAAAAAAGTCAATATTATTAATTGCTTAAAAAGATATCTTCAATTAATCATTTATCCTTAGTTTTTTTTTTAAAAAATCTAGAATTTCTATTGAGCAAGAATTATTTTTAACATTTTCAGAATATTCATTACATGCATTTACAGCAAATATAGCTAATTCATAGAGAATCTTATTTAAAGCTCGTCCTTTAGATGTTAATTCATATTCAATAATAACTGGAAATGTGTTAGATACCTTTTTCTCAATTATTCCGTTTTTTTTGAATTCTTTTAATCTTTCTGATAACATTTTACTACTTAATTTAGGATTTGATTCTAAGAATTCATTAAAACGATTTTTACCAAAAAAAAAGTCTCGTATTATCTCCAAAGACCATTTTTTACCAATGTATCTTAACGCTATCTCAATAGGACATTTTTTGTTATTTCCCAAAAACCACACCTAATTACTAAAAAGTAACTATGGTATTTATAAATAATACTTTTTTAAAGTAACTCAATAATGTGTAGCGGATTACAAAAAGTGACTATAGTAAATTCTCTAATAAAAACAAAAAAATAAAGTGAAAACTAAGATGGAGACCGAAAATCCTACTATTTCAATAGAAAATAAAATCGCAACAATTACCCTTAATTGTCCTATGAAGGGTAATACGCTAACTCCTGAAATATTAAGAGAAATTGAAGATCTTTTTAATAAAATTAGTAAAAATAAAGAAGTAAATGTAGTCGTTCTTACTGGTGGTGAGAAGATATTTTCTGCGGGTTTTGATCTTCATTATATTAAAACACTTGAAAATGAATCAAAAGAGGAATTTATTACATTATTTCTTAGTACATATCGTGCAATAATGTCTTGTACTCAACCAGTTATCGCAGCTATTGCTGGAGCTGCTTTTGCTGGAGGATTTGATTTAGCTTTGATGTGTGATATTAGATATGCGTCTAAGACTGCGAAATTCAGCCAACGAGAAATTACACTCTCAATTACACCATTTTTAGATCCTTTATGGCGAATTATTGGGTTTGGACGCGTAAAAGAGCTTGCTCTTACTGGAAGAATTTATGACGCTTATGAAGCTGAAAGAATGGGTTTTGTAAATAAAGTATTTTCTGAAGAAAGTTTAATGGAAAATGTTAGGAAAATAGCCCATACTATAGCTTCTTACAATAGAGAATGCCTTAAAGAGGTTAAAAATTTAGCTAATTTGATCTTAAATAACAACTTTAATACTTATTTAGATTTGCAAGAAATTAACCTTCGAAAATTTTTTGGAACAATTGACTATCATACTAGAATTAATCGTCTTTTAAAAAATCTTAAAGAGAGAAAAAAATAGATTTTTGTTGTTTTAATATGAATTTCACATTTTATACTCCCTATAAAGTTATATTAAAATTTATATAATTTATTTACATTGTTATTATCATTAAATTACAATTAATTGTGGATTAATAATGGCTTTAGAAACACTTGACCTTGTTAATGGAATCGTGCTAATTATTTTTTGCTTTATATCCATTTATGTAGGCATAAGAATTATTTTAAAATATTTTGTATATAAACAGAGACAGTTCATGTTAGTTGGTATAACATGGATTTTCCTCGTTAGCGCTTGGTATCCTGCTAGTATTTCTTTTATAATGTTTTTCTTTACGGGTAGCATTCTTACTCCTGAGATCTATTTTATAATC
>JBHLLE010000366.1:0-4810 GCA_048885945.1 Candidatus Hermodarchaeota archaeon
ATAGACAGGTCCAAAAAATAAGGAAGTTTCATCCATAAGATATAATAATAACAAATTAGGTACGAGAAGAAAAAGTGCTATTCCGAAAAAAATTATGAAAACTTCAAGTAGAAATCTAAGTCTACTAGAGATAATACCATCAGAGGCCTTAATATTAGAACTTTCCATATAAATCTTGTAATATCAACTAATTAGATTAAAAAAATATTTCATTAAGAAATTATAAACTTTTTTATTTGATATAAATTATAAAATCTGTTTTAATTCTTCCGGATTAGGGATGCCATTTCGAGCACCTAATTGTTGAATACACTTTCCCGCAATATAATTCCCAATTTTTACGTTTTTCTTTAGTAAATCGAATTTAAAGCTTAGGTCTTGGATAAATCCATAAATAAAACCTGCAGAAAATGCATCGCCAGCTCCAGTAGTATCCAATACTTGACTAATTTTCGAGGAGTGAATTAATTCCGAATTATTATCAGCTATTAATAACGCACCTTCCTCACCTAATGTTACGATAATTATTTTTATTCCTAAATTCAATAAGATTTGGGCTTTCTCTCTCAAAATTTCTTCATTTAATCGTACTTCTGTTATATTAAGTAAGGTTTTGAATTCTCTTTTAGACAATATTAATATATCCAAATTTTGGAGTAACTGTTCAATATTTTTTAATCCTTGGTCGATAATCAGCATACCAGGATTTAATATCACGGGGACTTTATTGTTCTTTCCTATTTTTGCTGCTTCAATAAACGGATCTAAGTTTTTTAAACTACTTAGGTATATTACTTTAGCAGAGATTATTTCTTCTTCTTTAATATCTTGCTTAGATAAATAATTAGCAGCTCCACTGTGCGCATATATTCGGCGATCGCCTTTTTTATTTAAAGCTACATATGCAGAACCCGTGCCTTGGGTTTTAGAATATTTTATTAATGAGAGAGACATATTAACCTCTTTGAAATCATTTAAGATCTTTGCTCCAAAAGTATCATTCGTACCCAATTTACCAATAAAGGCAGTTTTAAGCCCGATTTTAGCACAGGCATAAGCAGTATTGGCAGCAGCTCCGCCAGACATTAGTTTTAATTCAGAGACGAATACTTCATCATCATCTAAAGGATGTCTCTCTACTTGAGCCACCATATCTACCAAAGCAGCTCCTATACATATCACATCTAACTTTTCAGTCATAAAAAATCATTTACTAATATTCGTAACTTCCATATTCTGACTTAATTTCAACAACATTCTTTTCTTTAAAAGGAGATTTTTCACATAATCCTATAACTTTCCCATCAACCTCGTATTTTTTAGCAATTGCAATGATCTCTTTCGCAATTGATTCATTACAATATAACTCCATTCTATGACCCATATTAAAAACACTAAACATTTCTCTCCACTGAGTTTCAGATGAGTTTTGAATGATTTCAAAAATTTTTGGAAGATTAAAGAGATTATTTTTTAGATATTTAATTCCTTTTCCATAATGAAGGTTCTTAGTTTGACCCCCTCCAGTATTATGAATTATCCCGTGAATTTCATGTCGATATTTTTTTAAGATATCTAATAGTATTGGGACATATGTTCTTGTAGGAGATAATAATGCCTTACCAATTGTGATTCCAAGCTTTTCTATTTTATCAGTTAATCTGTAATTTCCAAAAAATAAAAGTTTTTCGTCAATATTTTTATTAAAACATTCAGGATATTTTTTATAATATTCGTGATGAATAGTACCGTGCCGAGCTAACGTTAAACCATTACTACCAATTCCACTATTGTATTCCTCTTCATATGATGCCTTACCATAACTTGCTAACCCAATTATCACATCATCTGTTCGAATATTAGCAGCATTAATCACATTTTCTCGTTTCATTGAAGTAAATACTGATGCATCAATCACTAGAGTCTTTACTATATCTCCTACATCAGCAGTTTCGCCCCCACACATTATGGATTTTAATCCTAAAGAGGTTAATTTTTTACTATATTCGTAATACTCGTCGATAATCGTTGCAACAATTTCTCCGGATATATATGTCTTGTTTCTGCCAAGGTTATTAGACAAAAACATAGGATTTGTAGCACCTACACACAACATATCATCAATATTCATTACGATAGCATCTCTTACTACTCCACGAAAAGCTGAGATGTCTTTTGTTTCTTTATAATACATGTACGCTAAACTAGATTTAGTCCCTGCACCATCAGAATGAAATATAGAACAATAATCGGAGCGACCACTTACATCTTCCACTATTTTGCAAAATGCTCCTGGAAATAGTCCTTTATCGAGCTTTTCTATAGCTTTATGGACATCTTCTTTTTTAGAGGAAACGCCTAATTTTGAGTAAAGATTATCGTTTTCTGCCATTTTATAATTTATACTTTTTTTTTAAACGATCTATTAATCTTTGCGCTAATTCAATAGCCTTACCTATATAATTGTGAGGGTTTAACAAATTTTCTAATTCTTGTTCTGAAAATTTATTTTTTATTTTATCATTTTTAATCAATATATCTTTTAATGAGTTGTCTTCATTTCTTGCTTTAATCGCTGCTTCTCTTAAGATTTCGTGTCCTTCTTGCCTTCCTATTCCCTTATCCACTAAGGTTACCATAATCTTCTCAGCTAAACAAGCCCCTTTTGTTAAATTAAGGTTCTTTTCGATTTTTTCTTTGTCTAGTTCAAGACCTTCGAGATTATCTGATAATTCTTGGATTATAAAATCTAAAAAAATAAAGTTTTCGGCAAAAAGTACCCTCTCGGATGCTGAATTGGTTAAATCCCTCTCATCTTCTAATATCATATTGTCTAAAGCAATAGACACATTCGACTTAAGAACTCTTGCTAAACTGCAAATTCTTTCTGATTTATGAGGATTTCTTTTATGTGGCATGGTAGAGCTGCCGACTTGACTTTTTTTAAAGGGTTCAAACATCTCGGCAATTTCATTTCTTTGTAAGATTCTAAATTGTCTAGCAATTTTAGCTAAAGTTTGTGCAATTAATGACGTTAATAGTATTACTTCAGCATGCCTGTCTCTTTGAATTATTTGGTTTGAGATTAAGGCAGGATTCAAATCTAATTCCTTCATTACGCCATCTTGAATCTCAATACCTTTATCTCTAAAACTTGCCATAGTACCCACAGCACCAGACATTTTTCCATATGAAATGCGGTTTAAAGTTTCAGAGATCCTATCGAGATGTCGATCAACTTCATAAGCCCAAATCCCAAATCTCATTCCATAGGTAGTTGGAATTGCGTGTTGTCCATGGGTTCTTCCAATACATACTAAGTCTATATTTAGTTCCATTAAATCCAGAATAATTTTAAGAACTTTTTTTAAAGAATTTTGAATATAGGTTAACGCTTCTTTCAATTGTAAGGCAATGGCCGTATCTTCAATATCATAACTTGTTGCACCTAAATGGATGTACTTTCCTGCGTCGCCTTTGCATTGTTCTGTTAATGCCTTTACCATAGCCATTAAATCGTGATGGATCTCATTGTCAATCTGCTTAACCCTTTCAATTTTTACATTCTTTCTTGCTCTGTCAATTTCATTTGCAGCATCTTTTGGGATGTTACCGAATTTAGCATGAACTTTAGCTAATATTGCTTCAATTAACATCCAATTTTCTAATTTTTTCTCTTCCGTAAATAAATTTGCAATCTCTGTCCTATAGCGGGTTTCAATAGGATGGATAAATTTATGTGACATATTATTATTGAATTTTAATGTTAATTCTTATGATAATCATAACTTTCTAAAAAAATAAACTTAATTTATTAGAGATTAAATAATTTCAATAAGAGTGGTTTTTGAAAAAAAAGTTCTTTTTCAGACTTTTGAACCTGTTGAGCGTGTTCTATGACATTTCTTACATTGATGAAATTCAATTTAGTATAGATAAAACTATAAACTTAAATGTTAAAATAAGATGAAGATTAAACTATTAGGCAGGAGAACTCCTCATTAAAAGCATGATATAATCAGCTACAACTTCCATTGCGTCTGAAATTGCTTCTATTATATCTATAGTATTCCCTACAGTAAAAACGGTGAAAGCGTTAATATTATAATCTGTTTCTTGAAGACTTTTTCTCAACTTAATATTGAGAAGGTCTACCTTATGCTCGAGTACATTTATTTGATTATTAAATTCTTTTATGTTCTTTCTTTCGCCTAATAAATCTATTACCATTTTATCTAAATAACTCCCACATTCAACGGTTAATTTCATCATCTCACTTATTAAATCAATAGTTAAAGGACTCGATTGTTCCCAAAATAATATAGGAATTGTGGCTATTCTTCGTGCTACTCCAGTTGCACAATTAGCTACATCATCTAATCGTTTTATTAAATGTGATAAATCTGTTCTAACACTTGGGTTCAATTCTCCTTTAGAGATATCAGCTAATATTTCTCTCCTAAGAGTATCTGCATTACCTTCTAATTGATCAACTTCATGGAAAATCTCGTTTGATTTCTCAAGATCCTTCTCTTTTAGAAGTATTTCAATACCGCTATCAAGTTTTATTACGCAATCTTGAACTATTTTAGCATGGTTTATGGACTTAACTAGCACATTTTCTGCGGTTTTTTTCTTAAAATATTCAATTAAAGAACCCATTTCAATTCACAATAGAGGTTAAATTTAGATATATATAGATAAAGCTAGCATAAATATTTTATTAATAAAATCCAAACGATACAAATCCAAAATAAATTAAACCTGCCATAAGTGCTGCCATTGGAAACGTTAGTATCCAAAAAATGGC
>JBHLLE010000367.1:0-4805 GCA_048885945.1 Candidatus Hermodarchaeota archaeon
TATTTTTTTGAAGTTTCTCCTCCTTTTATTCTACTGAAGAAAAGGAGTCCCATAATAACGCAAAATAGTACAAAAGGGAACATGACAATGTATCGGTAATCTCCCCACGAAATGAATATAAATAAAATTCCTCCAAATAGGATAGGAGCTATCGTATATGCAGCTTGATTAAAGGTATAATAAATGCCCGTGTAGATACCTACTTTTCCTTCGGGAGCCAAATCCCAGAGAATCGGAAAACTGTTTACGATGAAGCCCATCCAGGGTATAGAGATCAACATTAGTATAAGCATCATCAAAAGGACTTGGTGATTGTGGTAAACCATAGGAACAACAATAAAAGTCATAATACATAAAGAAATAATCATCCATACTAAGAAGATTTTGACTGCGTTTTTTCTACCTACTCTTTTTGATTGCCCTAACATCCCTACAAAAAAAGCTGAGGCGATCATTGGTCCGGCATAAGCTAAAAATAATGTACTCGCTTGAGCTTCGGCCATCTTCTTAGCATCAGCAGCATTTCCGGTTTCCTTGAGTGCTGCATCGTATAATCCTAAATATTCCATTGCAAAACTCGAGAAAAATGCTTCTACAGACGCAAAAGCTAAATACATAAAAAATACTGCTAATAGAAAATATGCAAAGTCTCTATGGCCCCTTACAATTTTTATGGTTTCCCGATAAGATTGCAACTTTTTCTTCTCGGATTCTTCCTTTATTAACTCGTCTTCAATTTCGCGCACTTTAAACGTATCTCTGTCAACCTCTAATCTATTGCGGATAAATTTAAGCCTTTTTTCTCCAGTAGGAGTTTCTTTAATATATATGATCTGAATCGCTAATAAGGCGAGCATTAATAATGCAATGATAAGAAATCCCAGCCGGTCAATCCATTCCACAGATAAATTTGGGATAAAACCAATAAAAATTGGAATTAAAAAACCAATCAAACCTCCCATATTGGCCACAAATTGTTGAATAGCGCTAGCTTTGGAATACATTTTTTCTGAGGTATAATCAGGTAAAATAGCAATTGATGCGGAGCGAAAAATTGACATGGCTACATCAAATAAAAATACGATTAAGATTAATCCAAGTAAAATCCTCATCCAAGGAATCAATATAAAAAATATAGCAGCAAGGACTGTGCCTATTATAATATAAGGCATACGCCGACCATATTTGCTTTTAGTACGATCGCTCAGATCTCCAAAGAACGGTTGGATTAAGACAGCTACAAAATTATCCATCGCCATAATTACCCCTTTGATTATATCTTTAAAAGGATTGTTTCCTAAAATATCGTTGAGGAGTAATGGAACCTTAAAATTGAAATAACTCCAAGCTAACAGAACCGTTAAGAAAGATAAAGATATAATAATAGTTCTTTTGGTGTTTAAAGTTTCAGGATCAGTTGGCTGCATGCGTGGCTCAAAAGGAAGATAATTTTCCTTTTCATTATTTGTAGAGCTCATAATATAATTTGGATAAATGAGTAATTATAATTATAGTAAAAATTATAATAGTTGGTTATTTAAAGCATTACCTATCAGAAATAACTTTTAAAAAATAATCAAGGATTATTAGTATTTGATAAGGAGGGATATTTTTTTATAAATTACATCATGATTAATTCACCTAAAGACACATCCCCATATCGTCTACCTTTTTCGGGAACAACTTCCCTGACTTTTATCATCTTAATTGCGTCTTTAGGACAATTCGCAGCACAAACTCCGCAACCAATACACAATTCTTCCTTTATTTTCATTTCTTCATCAGAACCGTCTGATTCCTTAGGCCATTTGTGATATATTGCTTCGCTTGGACATTTTTTTAAACAAGTTTCGCATTTAACACAGAGGTCCATATTTATTTTAGGTACGTAATTAGAAATATTAGCTCCTTTCACGTGTGCTAATCGCGCGGGATACAACGCACCACAATGACAACTACAACAATTACAAATGAATACACCTAATTCTTTCGTTCCAAAACTCGCGTTATGAACTAGTCCTGCCTCCTCCGTATCTTTAAGAAACTGAATTGCCTCTTCTTTATTTAATAGCCTAGCACCATCGCAAATTTTAGGAATCATTTGCGCTGCAGGTCCAGCTAAAAAGCAACCCATTTCTGCTGGTGCTACTTCGCAAGATTCTCCAGATAGTTCCCCTATTAATCTACACTGACACGGGATTACCGCAAAATGTTCGTTCTTATCGATCATATCTTTAACTAATTCATAAGATAATGCTTGAGAATTGTAATCTAAAGATTTATTTATTTCAATTAATTTTTCTTTAGCCTCGTAAGGAAGCAACGGTCTAAATGTGTGTTCCTCAGTTTCGTACGCTGCTTGCGGTCTAAGTTCTTTCATTATATCGCGATATAAATTAGCGGCTTTTTTTTGATTTTCTTCCGTATCCTTCCTTACAATAAAATATTTTTCAAAGATACCCGGCATTATAGGCATTAAAGAATATTTATTAGCTTTATTAGCAATGGTTCCGTTTTTAACAGGTCTAGCTAATATCTGTTTGATTTTGTCTTTTGGAATGCCCGTTTTTTCTGCTAATTGCGTTCTTGAAATCCAATTTCCAGCCTTATCAAAATAGGAGAGAAGTTTTATTTCTTCTTCGTTCCAAAAAACCTTCATTAATTTAATTATTTTTTTATGTTTTGGTGCGTTCAATGGTCCTAATTCTAAATTTTGCCTTACTTGTTCGTAATAATTTGGTTCTGCCATAAATTACATTATTCTCAATAAAAATATAAACTTGATTATAACCTTAAATTTAAAACATTTTAAGGTTAAAATCGTATATTAAGGTAATAATATCAGAAAACATAATTTTATAGTTGTGATTATGATCAAAATGAGAAAATATCATTTAAAAAATATCATATACACTAAAAATGATCATAAATGGTGATCCTAAATAAACATTATCGTCTAAACTCTAAATATTCACTTAATTTTTTTTATATTATGATCACTATTATTACCAACTTCCTACTTTCAGTGATCAAAATCTCACTTTATATTTTGTGTTATTAACACACAAATGTCGAAAATGATTATAATTTATATACTATTTTTGATTATTATATCTTAGGTGATAATAAAAAGTGATTGAATCAAAATTTACGGGAAATATGGTCGAAAGTGCAGAAAAAAATTTTGATAATATTAAAAATTCGATAAAAGCTATATATGAAATCCTCCTAATGATTTCAGACAGAGATGAAGACAACTTTTATTTAGAATTAGCTGAGGAAAACCTCTCAGGACTTTATTTAAATTTACTTGAACTATTGACAAATGATTATGGTCTAAGAAAGGTCTTAAAAAAATTAAAAAATTCAGAAATTGAATTAGATATCATTTTAGATGAATTATTAGCTAATGAAGATATATAGAAATCTCTTTTTTAAAATATTATATAATTTAATCTTAAATAGCTAAATAACAATTATTCTTGTTAAATGAAAAAATAGAATTAATGTAAGATTTTCACATCTGCTTTAAGTTTTTGCAACCTAACTTCGTAATCCGGACAATGTTTATAATGCGGAAAGCTACAGATACTCTTATTTTTTGGGAGTGAACACGATTGAGAAAATGGACACGTTAGAATGTCATTTTCAATCGTTATATTAGAATCACTGCTCATATTATCTACCACCATTTATTTTAATATTTTAAAACTTAGAAAAAATTTTTTTTACTACCTTATTAACCCTGAATATTTTAAAAAAAGATAAGTACTCAGATTTATTGATTTTTTAAGAAGAACAATTATTGATATTAAAAGAATTTTTCGTTTTTCTCATAAAAAATAAATTTTTTTTATTAACTTAATCCAATCAATGGTAAAGCCTCACGCGTGGTTAAAAGATGTTCTATTTTAAACCTGCTCCCTTTTATATCAAAATAACCTGTAAATCTATTAGTAATTGCAATTAATCCTTCGTGTGCTTTCTCGTTCTCTACTTCGTATATTATATAATTTTTAACTTCGGTATCCAAAACCACAAACACTTTTTCCTGAGTTACAAAATCTGGTAATTTTGGTGCTTTTCCAGAAAGAAAAGCTTCCCCTACTTCTTTAGCCTTTTCAGGGGGATAAGTAAAAGTAACCAAATAAAATGCCAATCGAAACTCACCTCATTTATTTTTATAAAATCTATTGATGACAATTGAATATATTAAATACTAGATATATGAACAATTATTATTTTAAAATTTATCTAATCTAAATAAAATATTAATTAAAAATGATCGAAATTAGTAATTTTATTAAAAATGATTTTTCAGATCGATCAAATATCAATTTTTAATTCAAATTAATCGTCGATCACTATTTTATTAAATCTTTTCATATGAATTCTTTCATCAATTTCGCAAATGTGTTAAACTCCTTTTTACTAAAATATAATTCCCAAGGGTTATTGTTCTTTAGTATAAATATATAGTATGGCGATGTTTTATTTTGTATAGGTATATCCTTAAATAAAAAATAATTCCCAAATCTTTCTAAAATCATATGAATTGTATTATTATCCATTCCATCCAATTGAAATTGATCATTTAAGGAAAAAAAATGAGGAATTGAAGATAATAATATATCCCTGGTCGATTTATCTTTATAATAGGATCCAATAATATAAGCGTTAGAATCAAGAAAAATAAATCCTTGACAATCTAGTTTTTTAGCAAATTCTTCAATGGTTTTTGATATAAGATTTGATTTTGGGTAAATTTCCAACAAAATTTGAGACATAGCAGTAATTAATGAAGG
>JBHLLE010000368.1:0-4804 GCA_048885945.1 Candidatus Hermodarchaeota archaeon
TAACGCTCCAAACGCATATATCCACACGAATAAAGCTAAAGTCCAACCAATTGGAGCCATAAAGATACCTACTGCTGCAAATATAGTTGCAACCACTTGAGTTGTCTCACACACTATAAATAATATTTTGGCAGGATATGGTTTATGCCAGAAATTGTGTTCTTCTGCTCTAGTTAAATAAATAGTCATATGTCCTCCAACTGCTAGCTTGAGAAATACCAATGTCTGTATTGTCTGCATATCGAGGTTAAACACGTCTCTTCCAATTAAAAGGAGCATAAAACTAAAAAAAACTCCAACTAATCCTAAAAGCGAAGCTATAATTAGAACGCGCTGCATTTTCCAGCGAACTGGTTTTGGAGCAGGCCTAGCATTGTCAAAAGCTATTGTCATTATAGGTAAATCGTTTAATAAAGCTAATATAACTATCATAATAGCTGTAATTGGATAAAAATTAAAGATTAAAATAGCTAATACCAAAAATATTAAGACTCTTACAGTTTCTGCAATACGATAAGTTGAATAACTTTTCATACGTTCAAAAATTATTCGACTTTCTTCTGTTGCACCAATAATTATTGAAAGCCCTGGTTCTGTAAGAACGATATCTGCTGCAGATTTTGCAGCATCAGTCGCATTAGATACAGCAATTCCAACATCAGCCTTTTTCAACGCAGGAGCATCATTAACTCCATCCCCCGTCATACCAACGACATGTCCAGTATTCTGGAGATCTTCTACAATTTTATATTTATGTTCTGGAAACACTTCTGCAAATCCATTTGCATTTTCCGCTAATGTTACTGCGTCTTTTCCTTTTGCTTCTAGAAGTGTGGATGCTTTTACAAAATTCGTATCCATTCCTAATTTACTTGCCATTTGTTTGGCTATCGCAGTATGATCTCCTGTAATCATTTTAACATTAATACCCATTGAAACAGCTGTTTTAATTACATCACCAGAATCCTCTCTTGGAGGATCGAAGAGAGCGACAGTTCCAACATAATCCCACACTCCATTAGTATCCATTTTTGCTACACCCAATGCTCGATATCCTTGTTGTGCGAATAAATCACCTTGCTGTTCAACTTTAGATGCAATTTCATCTTTGTTAGACGCTAAAGATAAAATAACTTGAATAGCTCCTTTAGATACTTTAAAACTTTCGTTTCCTTTCTCTATTTGAGCTTCTGTTCGTTTAATCACGGGATCAAAAGGTTGAAACTTCGAAACACTATATTTAGAAATGTCCCCTTGAATTTCTTTAAATTTATCAAAGAAAGCATCGTCTATAGGATCTTTATCTTCTTCTCGTGATGCTAAAACACCATATTCAATCACTTCTTTTGGTGAAAAATCATTTAATGGTATTATTTCACCTACGGAAATTTCATTTTTAGTAATAGTGCCAGTTTTATCCGAACATAGTATATCCATGCCCGCTAATTCTTCAATTGATAATAATTTTTTAGCTATGGCTTTTTTTTTTGCAAGATCAGCTGCTCCTACTGCCATTGAAACCATTAAGACTGCGGGTAAAGCAACAGGAATTGCAGCGATTACTAGTACTAAGGTGAATTGTAGAAGATGGAAAAAACTTTCATTTCTTAATAATCCAACTATAAATATAACACCTACTAAGCAAATAGCTAAAATAATTAGATAATTTCCGATTTTTACAACTGCTTTTTGAAAATGGCTTCTTGTTTTGGCTTCAGATACTAAAGATGTGGTTCTGCCAAAAAAAGTATTTGTAGCTGTACCAACGACAACACCATTCATTTCACCTTTTTTTACAATCGCACCTTCGTACGCGATATCGGAAATCTTTTTGTTAACTGGAAGAGATTCACCTGTTAATGCAGATTCATCTAATGTAAGATATTCACCTTCAAACAATTTAATATCTGCGGGAATTATGTCTCCTAATCGCACTCGAATTATATCTCCCGGTACGAGATCTTTTGCTAATATATCAGTCCAATGTCCATCTCTTAAAACTCGTGCTTCCATAGCTAATTTCTGCTTTAATAATTCAACCGCATTATCCGCTTTATTTTCTTCCCAGAATCTAACTATAGCATTTATTAATAACATTGCTAAAATTATAAAAAAATCATCGAAATGTTCTATAATAATGGAAAGTACAGCGGCTATCTCTATCATCCAAGGAATAGGGCCCCAAAAATTACGAAGAAATTTAACGAGTGGTTTTACTTTCTTTTCAGTAATCTCATTTGGACCATATATTTCTAAACGCTTTTTTACTTCTAATGAGGAAAGTCCATTTTCTTGTGTATTTAATTTATCAAAAACAACAGCTATCTCTTTATTTTTAGCTTCTTCAGAACTTAGAATTTGTTGACTCATTATAATTCATTTTTTTTAATAAATTCCATATATTGTAGTATTTTTCATTAACTTGGTTTATAAAAAAGAGGGTAATAAAAAATAGATTAGAAATATTTCGTTATTATTTTAATTTAAATAAGCGTAGGAACATTAATATTTAAATTATAATTTTAAAATAGTATTTTTCTTTGAATTTATTTTTCCAAATAAAGATATACTCTCACTAATAAACTTTTGAATGGAGACCTTACTTATAATTTCTAGAAAGTATTTTTAAATATATAAGAATAGGATCATTTTTCGAACTGATTTGACAAATCAGTATTTATAAAAAAAAACAAAAAAATAAAGGTGATTTAATGTATAAAAAAATTTTAATAGGTATTGACGGCTCAGAGGATGCTCATAAAGCTCTAAAAAAAGTTATTGATTTTTATAAAGAGTGGCAAAGTCAGATAGTAGTGTTTCATTCCATAGAACACCATATGGTTAGACCTGTTTTTCCTGCATTTGGTATAGGTTATACAATCCCAGATGACTCATATTCCGTATATAGAAGGGAATTTAGAAAAGCAAGTGAAAAAACCTTAGAAGAAGCAAAAAAAATCTTCGAAAAAGCAGGAATTCCCGTTGAAACAAGGTTAGTGGAAGATGTAAAACCAGAAGATTATGCAAATGCTATGGTAAAGGAAGAAAACTTTGACTTGGTAGTTTTAGGAGGAAAGGGGCATCATTCAAAAATAGGTACTTTATTAGGAACAGTATCTAACCACATAGTAAATAATGCAGATTGTGACGTTTTAATCGTACGATAAATTATAAGAATAAAGTAGTAAGAATGTTAAGAATATTAAAAAAAAAGTTTCTCCCTCTTATGATAGATGAATATACTTCTGAGAATTTTCTTGAGATCTCAGGATATGGAAATACGCTGGATATTTTATGGATTATTGTTTTAATATGGTTTATTTTAGGAATTTTTTTAGCTCTTTGGGTCTATAAAGATGCTCAAAAAAGAGTCCATAATGAAAACATTTGGATTATCATTGTCTTGTTTTTAAGTATTATTGGATTTTTGATATATATATTCTTTAGAGAGGAGGAAATTAGTATTGAAGAGGAAATAGACCACGACGAAGAAATTCAAATATTCTGAAGAAATATTACTTAAAGATAAAATAGTATTGATTATGGTTTTTATTTTTTTTAAATTCTTTAATTATGCCTAAAAATTTCTCTAAATTATTTTTTCTTAAGAGTATATTCAAAAAAGATGGAATTTGCTGTTGTTTTAAAATTTTCTTCATTAAAAATTAAAGTAAAATTTTTCTCTATTAAAAATTTAAAAAATAACAACATAAATTTTGACCAAGTTTCACCTAAATTATGAATACCCCTGATATAAACAGAGGATTCTTCTTTAGTAATTTCAAGATGGTCAAACCACATTAATCCTTTACTACCCAATATCTTTGGAGTGAATTTAATAAAATCCTCTAAAGTTTCTTTATTCAATTGCTTTCCTAAGATAAAAAGAAAAAAATCAGTTTTCCTTTTTGCTGTCATTTCTGCTATTGGTTTGATTTTTTCATCGTCAGTAAACTCTAATAAGCTAGAAAGAAATGACTTTCCTAAGATGATCATTCCTTGCTTTCTTACTCTAAAAAAAATCTCTAGCCATTCTAAAATTGCATTCTTCATAACACTATTAACTGATTGGTTATTATTTTGTGCAATTATTTCCAATTTCTTGATGTTCTCATCTGATAATCTTAAACCGTACAATTTTTTAGCCATTTTTATCCTTCTAATATTTTATAAAAATTTTATGGGATTTTCTTATAATAATTAATTACAACTAATAATTATTAAATTTATCGAATGATGATATTTATATACTTTATTAACTATTGTTAATATAATTAACAAGAAAAAAAATTAGAAGGTGATTATTATGTATAAAAGAATTTTGATTGGTATTGAAAAATTAGAAGATGCGCGTAAAGCTCTTAAAAAAGTCGCGGACTTTTATAAAACATGGAACAGTAAAATAGTCGTCTTTCATTCAATTAAACAATATATGAAGCCAGTATCTATTCCAACTATTGGTTGGAGCTATGCACTCCCAAGTTCAACGTATGGGTTAAGCCGCTATGAATATATCAAAGCGGGTAGGAAACTTTTGGAGGAATCCAAAAAATTATTTGAGAAATCAGGGATACCCATTGAAACTCGATTAATAGAAGATTTTAAACCAGAAGATTACGCAAAAGACATGGTAAAAGAAGAAGATTTTGACCTTGTAATAATAAGAGAGAAAGAGCACTATTCGTGGTTAGACACCTTGTTCGGTTCAGTGCCAACACACATAATTGCTGATGTAGATAGCGATGTTTTATTACTACATTAATTCTCTTTTTTTTATATTTTATTAGAAAATTTGAGGTTGATC
>JBHLLE010000369.1:0-4801 GCA_048885945.1 Candidatus Hermodarchaeota archaeon
GCAAATCTTATAAATTCCCAAGCCCTCCCAGTTGTAAATATACTAAAACCACTAACTACGGGAACTTTTCCGGAGATCGCAAATCCTAAAGCAACACCTACCATGTTTTGTTCAGCTACACCCATATTAAAAAATCGGTCTGGAAATTCTTTAGCAAATTTAAAAGTCCTAGTTGAAGAAGAGAGATCAGCATCTAATACGATAATATTATTATTTAGTCTTCCAATCTCAACTAAAAAATTTCCAAAAATATCTCTAAGATCTAATTCAGGCATCTGATAATTAACCTCAAACTATAGTTCTTTCAATTTCTTCAAGTTCTTTTATAGCTTTTTCATATTCTATTTTATTTGGTGCACGTCCATGATATTCTTTAGTATGTTGCATGAATGAAACATCTGAGCCTTTAATTAAATAAGAAATAATTACTTTTGGCTTACCTATAGATTTTTTAGCGCTTTCAAAACCTCTTAACATTTCATTTAGGTTTGAACCATCAATCTCAATAACTTGCCATCCAAAAGCTTTCCATTTTTCTGCTAATGGTTCCAAACCCATAATTTCTTCGGTAGAACCATCTATTTGTAATCCATTTCGATCAACAATAGCAATTAAGTTGTCCAATTTGTAATGACTTCCAGCCATCGCAGCTTCCCAAATAGCTCCTTCATCTAATTCGCCATCTCCTAATAATACAAAAACATTTTTTGGTTTATTATCTAGTTTCGCAGCTAAAGCACAACCAACACCAATAGATAATCCCATACCTAATGAGCCTGTAGAAACCTCTATACCTAATTTTGGATTCTTAACAGGATGTCCCTGTAATTTTGAGCCAAATTTTCTCAAAGTAAACAATTTATCTCTTTCTATAAAACCAATTTTAGATAAAACAGCATACAAAGCAGGTGCCGCATGCCCTTTGCTTAAAATAAAGATATCTCGTTCGCTCCATTGGGGATTATCTCGATTAATCTTCATAATATTGTTATAAAGAAGATAAATTATATTAGCACAAGAAAGTGACCCACCTGGATGACCTGATTGTGCCTTATATATCATTTTTAAAATATCTTTTTTAATCTTGAGAATATCGATTAATAACTTTTTTTCATCTGTTTTAGATAATTCCATTCTTATACTCAATTAATAAATTTATTTATCTTCTAAAAAAGTTAAAATGTAGTTTTTCAATTTATCTAAATCATAAAATTCCACAGGTGGTAAAGAAGCAGTAAGAGCTGCTGCATAAAGAGCCAGTTTTACAGCATCAACTACAGGAGCCCCTGATGCAAAAGACAATCCTAAGGCAGCCATTATTGCGCTTCCAACGGCTACAAAACTTCTAACAGGATGTTTTAAAATAGGTAGAATTTTCTCTACTTTTTCTTGATCTCGAGAAAAAAGGTAAGATTCAATTTCTAAATAATTTAATAAAACATATTTACATTTAGATAAATTTAAAATTTTTTTTCCAACTATGGAAACACTTGTTTCATTACAACAATCAATTGAAAAAGTTTGTAGTGCCTTTTGTAAGTTAATTTTTATTAAATCCACATTTTCATAAAGATAATAATTTGAGGTATTTGGACGTACGATAATAGGAATATTCTCATAAGTTTTTCTTAATTTAGCTAATAAATTTTGAATAAAGAGATCACTAAATAAACCTCCCGTACCATAATCTAAAATTAAGATTGAATCTATTTCTTTAGATCTTGTACCTATTATCTTAAGGAAATTTTCTGTTATTGTTCCAGAAATATCACTGTTATAATCTGTCTCCAAACGTAAAAGATGCTGATTCATTGCTTTTAAACGAGTAATTTGTGGTGTATTTATACTATCATCCATCAGGATGCCAGATGATTCAATATTTAACTTTTTGATTGCTTTTAAAAAGAAATCTCCTTCAAAGTCGTTGCCGATTACGGTACACACTTCAGGAATGCCACCTAAAGATTTAATATATTGCAAAACTAATCCTATTCCTCCGATATAGGATGAACTATCTTCTATCTTTATATTTGGAACAGGGGCATCAGGTGAAATTCGATCAGCAAATCCAATAATATATTTATCTACTAATGCTTCTCCAACTATTAAGATCTTTTTCTGCTTCCAATCTTTTATGTTATCAGCAAGAGACATATTAAATTTTTTTACGTTTTTAATTGTTTTTTTAATTTCTCCCAATCATCAAGGAATTCTTTTAATCCTTTTTCAGTGTTGGGATGGACAAACATCTTTTCTAAGACAGCAAATGGGATTGTTGCTATGTGAGCACCCATTTTAGCTGCTTCAATTACATGCCTTGCATTTCTTACCGATGCTACTATTATTTCCGATTTAAAGTCATAAGCATTAATAATTTGCATGCTTTCCCATAACATATCGATTTCATCTTGACCATTATCCATCAATCTTCCTATGAAAGGGCTAATATAGGAAGCTCCTGCTTTAGCAGCTATTAAAACTTGGTTCTGAGAAAATACAAGAGTAACATTAGTTTTAATTCCTTCAGATTCCAAGATTTTAACTGCTTTTATCCCATCTTTTGTCATTGGAATTTTGATTACAATATTTGGAGCTATTTTAGCGAGTTCTCGTGCTTCTTTAACCATTTCTTCAGTTTTTAAGCCAATCACTTCGGCACTAACAGGACCGTCAACAATTTCACAAATTTTTTTCAATTGTTCTATGGGTTCTGCACCTTCTTTTGAAAGTAATGTTGGATTTGTTGTTACCCCATCAATTATACCTAAATCTTGCATTTCCTTAATTTGTCCCAAATTTGCTGTATCTATGAAAAACTTCATAATTTTCAACGAATTTAGATTTTTTTAATAGATTATAATAATGAATTTAATTAAAAACTTTTAGCAAATTCTAATAAATTTTCAAAAATATAATCTGGTTTAATAGAAAGTATTTTATCACGTTCCTTTCTACCATAACCTGTTAAAACTAATACGGTCTTGCAATTTGCAGCCTGACCTGTCTTAATATCAATAAGAGTATCTCCAACCATAAATGAAGCCTGCAAATCTATATTATATTTTCTCTGGGCTTTTAGTATCATACCCGGTTTAGGTTTTCTACAATCACATTGTCCTGTGAAATCTGGATGATGGGGGCAATAGAAGATGTCATCTAAAATAATACCATTTTGATTTAAAATCTTCTTCATTTTATTATGGATTTGATTAAGAGTCTCTTCCGAAAAAAAACCTCGAGCAATTCCTGCTTGATTAGTGATTACTATTAATAGAAATCCATTTTGTTTAAAAATTTTAAGAGCTTCTATAGAACCAGGAATAAATTCAAATTGTGCGGGATCTGCTAAATAATTTACTTCCTTATTTATAACACCATCTCTATCTAAAAAAATCGCATGTTTCTTATTAGTCATACTAATCTAAATTTTTTAAAGCTTGTATTATAGAATTTGGATCTTCTGCTTTTAGAATTGTGCTGGCACTACTTAAAATATCTGTATTTTTTAACTTTTTTGCATTTTTAAGATTTATTCCACCATCAACATCGATTTTAAACGTAAATTGGTTTTTAAATTCTGCTAAAGTATTTATCTTTTCAACAGTTTTTTCTATAAATTCCTGCCCTGACCATCCTGGAAAGACAGACATTACCAACACAATGTCTATTTTATCTAGATATGGTACTATTTCTGAAATTCTTGTGTTTGGATTTATCGCAATTCCTACTTTTTTATTCTTTGTCTTTACTTCTTTAATAATGGCTAATTTATCTTCATCATTTTCAAAATGAAAAATGAAATAATCAACATTTTCAATGATCTTATTGATATAATCAAACGTATTAATAACCATTAAGTGTGCTATTATTGGTGTTTTGTAATATTCCTTTAATATTCTAAAGACATCTAAATTGGTATTAGTATTATCAACAAATTCACCATCCATTACATCCACGTGGATATAATCATAACCCTTCAATCCCTTTAGAATTAAAGGTTTGAAATCATCTATGGCATGGATAGACACAGCAACTTCTTTCATATTTAATTTATTTATCCAAATAGTTCTTTTTCAACTAAGTAACAAATTATATGTCCTACTGTAATGTGTCCTTCTTGGATTCGAGGAGTATCCGTGGAAGGAATTTTAAGGCAATAATCTGCTATTTTTTCAATTCTATTTTCTTTTTGTCCTGTAAAACCAATGGTTACTGCTCCTTTTTCTTTTGCTTTTTCTAAACCTTTTATAACATTTGGAGAATTTCCTGAAGTACTTAATCCTATTGAAATATCACCTTCTTCCACAAAAGAAGATACTTGCCTCTCAAAAATTAAATCATAACCATAATCGTTAGCTGTAGCAGTAACAACAGACGTATTAGTATGAAACGCCAAAGATGGAAGTGAAGCACGATCCTTATAAAATTTTCCTACAAATTCTGCTGCAATATGTTGAGCATCTGCAGCACTTCCACCGTTACCAAAAAGAACAACCTTTTTCTTATTTCTATACGCTTCTATTATTTCTTCTGAAATTTTTTTTATAAGAGGTGTTAATTTCTTAATTCCCTCTTTAACTTTAATACTTTCATCCAATATTGTAATAATCTCTTTTTCCATATTAATCAATTTTTTCTAATCTCTTTATTCTTTAATAAATTTAAATTACTCTTTTATTTTCCAAACTTCTAATCCTTTTGGGTTAAAATGAAAATTGACTATTTTTCCCCCAATTTTTTCTAATTCCCTTATTACCTCGAATTTTTTATCTGGTTTAGAAAATAGCAATAAATGACCTCC
>JBHLLE010000370.1:0-4799 GCA_048885945.1 Candidatus Hermodarchaeota archaeon
ATACTTGCTCTGTCAATTTTAGTTAAATTATGATCTACTAGATATGTATGGAAATCTAATTTTTGTAGATCTTTGACATTATTTAAACCATTGTTAACGTAATTTTTCATAAAGTTTTCGTCACTAATTTGTAGTAGAAATTGCTTGTTAAAAAGTTTTTTTAAATCTTTGAATGGAAAATATAGATCACTTAAATAATTAAATAGATCTAAATCATTTCGAGACAGAAAGAGGAGATATTTAATCAAAATCATTGAGATTCGATTCATAAATGAGTTATTTATTATCCTTAATATTCTTTTAGTAATAAAATACATAAATTTGAATAAAGGTCTAAGATAACGAAATTTATAATATTGTAAATATCTTGGATACCAAGCATAACCGACAAAAAGTTCATCTCCCCCATCTCCAGATAAAGCAACTTTTAAATCTCTTGATATTAAATCCATAACTCGAAATGTAGGAAAAATAGAACTTACTCCTAAAGGTTCATCGTAATAATACAACATTTTATCAAATTGATCATCGATATTTGCTGCTGAAAGAATTGCATCTTTATTATCAATATCTAAGTGATTGGCAACTAATTTAGCATACTTTAATTCACTTAATTCTTCAGGTTCGAATCCAATTGTATAGCTACATAAGTCTTTTTTAATTGTTGAGCCAATTGCTGTAACTATGCTAGAATCAATACCTCCACTCAATAATGTTCCGACTGGAACATCACTTATGAATCTTAATCTAATTGAATTTTTTAAATTTTCTTCAATTTTATTAATTACTTCTTTTTCATTATCAGAATTTTTTCTTAATCTTACATCCCAATATTTTTTAACGGTATACTTATTATTTCTTAGAATTAAATAATGACCGGGTGATAATTTGTTAATATTTTTCCATATTGAGAGCGGAGAAGGAACATAAGCAAACATAAAATAAAATTTTAAGGCTTCGGGATTTATAGTTCTTGGTATTTCCTTATCTTCTACTATTGCTTTGATTTCAGAAGCAAATATAAATCTTTGATTGTTATAATAGTAGTATAACGGTTTAATCCCTACTCTATCCCTTGCCAAAAATAATTGATTCTTTTTTTCATCCCAAATTCCAAAGGCAAACATTCCATTGAGTTTATATATAATATTAACTCCCCATTCCTCATAACCATGTATAATAACTTCACTATCGGTATTGCTTGAAAAAATATGACCCCGATTAATCAATTCATTTTTAATATTTTTAAAATTATAAATTTCACCATTAAAAGTTAACCAAATGGTTCCATCCTCATTTTTCATAGGTTGTTTTCCTGCTGGTGATAAATCTATAATAGATAATCTGCGATGACCTAAGGTAACATTTTGTTGGCTATTTATGTATAATCCATCATCATCAGGGCCCCTATGAATTAATGTATCTCTCATTCTTGTGAATTTATCAATATCAATTTTCTGGTTTGAAATTTCCCCTATTATACCACACATTAGCCGAATTTTTCCTTTTTGTTTTATTAGGTTCTTTAAAAAAAATATAATAAGAAAATAATGTTATTTTATAAAAATAATCCAAAATTAAAGAATATAATTATCAAATAACATATAATTACTTTATAAGAACTAAAATAACAAGAATAAAAATTTGTAATAAATATAATTATCTAAAAATTTTAGACCTTTTTTTTAGCTTTTTATAAATCCTAACAACATTATCTTTTACTATAAAAGTCCACTCTGGATGATATTGAAAAATAAGTTCTTTTACTTCCTCTAAAGTAGGATAATTAACTAACAAATCTAAATCAATTTAGAGAACATGTGAATGAAATTATTAAAAAATTTAAATTTTTATTCATATATAATCTAAAAAAGGTTTAATTCTTATTTTAAATAATTTATTATAAAATAATATGATGAAAATCTTATGTGTGGGGATTTTCTCGGACCCATCATCCACAAACATTCAAATGGCAAGAGCAATTAAAAATAAGAATCATAAAGTTTTTTATTTTGATTATTTTCTTAAAAAAAAAAAAAGATTTTAATCGATTTTATGGATATTTTTTAGGAATAATAAAAAATATAAAATTACCTGCTTTTGAAAAATTTGTAGAATTTAACAATTTTTATTTATTAGGAAACTGGCAAATAAATAGACAATTATTTAGTGAAATAAAGAAGAATAATTATGATTTAGTATTCTTCTCTAAAACACCCACAATTAATTATAAGGTATTATCAAAACTAAATAAATACACGAATACTTGGTATTTTTTTATGGATCCTCTTTATCAAGCTATTCGAATTAATGCACATAAATATGCAAATCGAGCAACTTGGAGTAATGCAACCTTTTCTAGTGTTAATGCTTTTTTTAAAAGAAATGGAGCTAACAGTTATTTAATAACCGAAGGTATTAATCCAAAGATTTTTAAACCGGGTAAAGTAAATGTTAAGAAAACAATTGATATTATTTTTGTTGGGGAAAAAACTCCTAAACGTATAAAATTTGTAGATTTTTTAAGAAAAAATAATATTAATATTAATTGTTATGGTCCTGGATGGGAAAATAAGCCTATTTATATTGATAAATTAGTTAATGAATATAAAAAATCAAAGATAGTATTAAATTTTACAAGAGATAAAATCGGTTTTTCAGATAGAGTATTTCTTACATTGGGAACCAATTCATTCTTAATTAGCGAATATTGCCGAGATTTAGAAAGATTTTTTAAAAAAGGAATACATTTAGAATGGTTTAAATCTCCTGAAGAACTTTTAAGACTTTCTAAATACTATTTAGAAAATGATGAAGAGCGTGAGGCTATTGCTAAGCAAGGTTATAAAATTGTTAAGGAGAATTTTACATGGGATAAAATAATTGAGAAAATATTTAAGATCATTAATAGTAAATCAAAAAACAATAACCTATAATACTATACAGATTATAAAGTCTAAAAATTAAAAACAATTTAAATTATTTGATATAAAAAAATAATGCTAATAACATAGACATCATGAATATTTTACTTATAACAGATGATTTTTATCCAAATTCTGGAGGAGTTGCTCACACAATGATGAATCTTTATAATTTTTCCAGATTGAAAAGACAAACAATATTTATTTTTAATCCAAATATTAATGACAAGGATATTTATAAAAACTTAAAGTTTCTAAAGGATTACACTATTAAACACTTAATTAATTCAATATTAAGAAGAAATTTTCTTCAATTTGCTCTACTTTCAGCTTGGAAAATAATAAAGGATAGGAAAATCCCTTTTTCTCAAAAAATGAGAATAATTTTACATTTTTTGATAAAACCAAGGAAATTAATATGGGTTATCGAAAATATTATCTCAGTTTATCCTTATATGAAAAGGTTAGATTTCGGAGTCATTATGGGGGGTAATTCTTATCAGATTCTCGATTTGAATTTTGTCTTATCAAGATTATTAAACAAAAAACTTATTTGTATGGCTCATGGTGATGATTTTTTAATTCCATGGAACATCGTATTCAAAACATTATTTCATAAATCAATTTATTTTCAATATGCTGATAAAATAATTTTAAGCAATGAAATCAATAAATATTTAATAAAAAGAACTCATCATCTCGACGATAATAAACTTGAAGTTATATATAGAGCAATAAATATAAAGGATTTAAAGATTAATCAATCAAAATTTGAATTAAGAAAAGAGTTCAATATCCCTGAAAAACAATTTGTTTTATTAAGTGTTGGAGTGCATAGATTTATTAAAAGATTTGATTTAGTAATTCAAGCAGTTCATAGAATAAAACAGAAAAATCCGGAATTAGATTTAAGATATTATTTAATTGGAGAGGGTCCAGAAACTCCAAAATTAAAAAAATTAACAATTGATTTGAGATTAGAGAATGAAGTAGTTTTTCTTGGGAGATGTGATATGGAAAAAAGAAATAAATATTATAAATTATCGGATGTGTTTATAATGCCATCAATGTCAACTAAAAGTAATATTGAAGGTTTTGGAATTACATTCATAGAAGCAAATTATTATAAAGTTCCGGTTATCGGAGCACATTCAGGAGGAATTCCTGCAGTAATTAAGGATGGAATAAATGGATTATTGATAAAACAAAACGATGTAGATGATTTGGTTAATAAAGTTTTGTTTTTATATAAAAATGAAGATTTGAGAAAGGAAATGGGTGAAAAAGGTCACAAACAAGTAATTAGTCAGTATGTATGGGATAAAATCATAGATGACTATATCAAAATATTTGAGAGTCTTTAATAAATTGAAATTAATATCGTATCAAAAATCTTTTTATATTTTAAATTATCAGAGAATTCTTATGTCAAAGTTAGAGAATTGAAATATAAATCTCCCCAAAAATTAATAAATTAAAAGAGTTCTTTAATAATATGATATAGCTAACTGATATACTAGGTAAAATTTTTTAATTTCGATTCATTTTGAAAGAAATAATGATTCGCACTGATTGTTTATATTATAATGGATATAAACCATGCACTTTTCATAAACAATATAAAATCGAATGCAATAAGCAATGCATTTATTATAAAAAAATTGGATTGAGAATTATAATAATAAAAAAAGGAGCTTTGGGAGATGTTTTAAGGACTACACCAATACTACACGCTATAAAAAAGAAATACGGTGAGAACATTCATATTACATGGTTAACAGAGAAATCTTCGTATGACTTGTTGAAGTTTAATCCTTTAATCAATAAAATTTATTTGAATGATTTTAATACAGTTTTGATTTTAGAATATGAAAA
>JBHLLE010000371.1:0-4796 GCA_048885945.1 Candidatus Hermodarchaeota archaeon
TAAATATAATATCTGAATTAAGAGTTACCAAGATATAAATCACATTTAATATTATTAAACACGCAAATTATTCTATTAATAACAAAATATTACAATTTTCGATAGCTTTAATTCTAAATAAAACATAAGAAAGATTATGAGTGAAGATGATAATCTCTTTTTAGGCATATGCGGAAGTCCAAGAAATCAAGGAACAGAATACGCTATAAATTACGCTTTAAACTATGCTGCTGAAAAATTTGGGTTTGAAACAGAATTTTGGACCATCAGGGGAAAAAATATTAAGTTTTGTATCAACTGTGATTACTGCATTCGGGAGAAAAAAGGGTGCATACATAAGGACGATATGCAAGAGCTCTATCCTAAAATAGAAAACTCTAAGTTTCTCTTGTTTGGTACTCCTGTATTTCAAGGAAATTTATCAGGACAATTAAAAACGGTTATGGACAGATTCCGTGCACTGGTAGCTAAAAATCCTAATGTGTTTAAAAATAAAATTGGAATGGCCTTAGCAGTTGGAGGAGACCGAAGCGGCGGACAAGAAATTGCGATTCGATCAATTCTTGATTTTTATCAACAAAATCATGTTATAAGCGTGTCTGGAGGGGCTTTTGGAGCAAATTTAGGGGCAAGCTTATGGACCAGAGATCTAGGAAAAGAAGGGATTCAAAACGACGAAGAAGGCTTAAAATCTATTAGAAAAGTTATTAAAAGGATAGCAGAATTTAAATGAAAGAATTTTTTTAAACACTTAGAGTTCTAATTCAGTATCTTAATTTAAAAAATAGTTTATTCTGCTCTTACGGATAATTGAATATTAAATTTATTAATAATAAAGATAAACACTAATATTATCTAATTATTTCATTTAAATTTACATAAATTTAAGGTTAAAATTATGGAAAATGAGAATGTGAATAGAGATTTAATTCTATATTTTATAATAACATATGCTTTTACTTGGGCTTTATGGTTCCCAGCTGTTTTATACACAAACGGTTTAATAAGTGGCTCTTGGGAGGTATATTTCATATTAGGAATGATTGCACCTTTTGGTCCTATGGTATCAGCATTTAGTCTAACTTTAAAATTTGAAGGAAAGAGCGGTTTTAAAAATAATATGAAGAGATGGCTAAATCTCAAATTGGGATGGTGGTGGATACCGTTGATAATTTTAATACCTATTTTAGTAATTCTTGCTCATTTAATCAATGTTTTCCTATTTAGTGGAAGTTTTCCAGTGACAAATACTCCATTATGGCTAATTCCTTTGATGTTTTTTATCTTTTTACTGATCGATGGTCCATTAGCTGAGGAGTTTGGATGGAGAGGATATGCTAAACCTCGAATGGAAGAAAAGACTAATTCCCTTTCAGCAAATTTAATTTTAGGATTTATTTGGGGATTTTGGCATTTGCCCCTTTTTTTTATGGTAGGTTTTCCTCATCACGATTTTTTGCCACTCTGGTTATTTATACTTAATGATGTAGTCTTTAGTCTTATAATTGCATGGATACAAAATAACACTGAACAGAGCATAGTCCCAGCTTTAATCATTCATACCTGGATGAATTTGATGTTTGCTCTTTTACCTTTAATGGAACTTATTCCGGGAGGGAACTATTTGCCATGGTTTTTGAGCTTAATAATGTTGACAATTATAATTGCTGTCGTAATTATCTATTGTGGGACAGATTTTATAAAAAAACCTTAAATATGTAATGTATTCATACAATTTTTCTATTCTTTTTATATTTATTTTTTTTAAATCCGTAATCATCTTTTTTCAAAAAAAAAATAGCAGAATTTAAAAAATAAATTCAATAGAAATTAAAAAAAATTGAATAAACAAGAAATACTACGATTTGATTTTAAATAAGTCTTTAAAAATTTTCTTCGCTTCTTTTTGTCTAAGTCCGGAAATCCCCCATAATTCTTTGAACCAATATTTACCTTTATACATCACCACAGGTGTATTTACAACGCATCCTTCCTCATCGCAAAACATACCAACAAAATTGGAATCGTGAAGTAGTTGGTGAACAAATTCTTCGTCATCAATGTCTTTTTCGACATAAGGAAGGTCGTTTTCTTTCATCCAAGCTTTTAATTCGATACAACGTGAACACTCTTTTTTTGTTATGATTATTGGAAGTTGAATATCACTCATATGCATAAAATAAATGAATTGAATAAAAAAGTTTTATATTCTAAATTATAATTCAATCCAATTCCCAATATAATGAAGAAAAATTAGTTTTCTTTATTATATTATAGTATATAAATGATCAAGTAATTAGTCAAAAGAGAAATTTTAAAGGAAGTTTTTAATACAATATTTTTTTATATTCTTTTGGTCGCTTTCTTTGAAGACTATTCTTATAGGAAAGTAACATCTGTCTAAATAATTCTGGTCCCAATGATAATCTATATCTTGTTTTCCAAACAATTTTACCTGTTTCTTCGTCAATTACTTTTTTGCCATTTACTTTAGTTTCATTCGGACTATTATATAATATCGATATTTCATCTAAAAATTCTTTTTTTGAATTTGATATTATTGCAGACATGCCTCCCCTATAACTACCATCTCCATCATAAAATCCAATAAGGAAATTTAATGCTAAGCACCCTTGTTTAGTCTCTATTAATTGTCCATTAGGATTCTTGTTTCTTGCTCCATCTATGAGATCTTGAATAATATGAGGGACTTTTCCATTATTTTTAAATTCAAAAAACCCTAACTGTTTTAAATCTAACCACATTGGTTTACAACCGAAGAAAACTCTCGAACTATAGATTTTTCTTAAGGTTCCATTTTCATTTTTAAATAAATAAGTCTCATCAAATATTCTATTTAAATCATAACCTACAGCTGTAGCGAAATTTTCAACAATTATACGATCCATTCTTTTAAGTTTAAGCTGTATTTGATAATGAACATTTCCTATTTGAGATGCCCATCCATCTGAACATAACCAGCCAAACCAGTACATTGCATCAAAGTTCTTGTAAATATCACTAAAAAGATGTGGATTAGTTATTGTATATTTTTGGTTAGCATAATCTGGCAAATTAGGATTATATTGTTTATATTTCTTTACAATTTTTAAAGCATTTTGGGCTTTATTTCCTAATACTGATTTTAAATTATTACTTATAATAGATAATCTTTCTTTAGATAAGAGATAGCTATTATTATTCCGAATATAACTCATCATTCCATATCCATAACCAAATATTAAAACAAGGTCTTCTAATGTTGTATTAACACTTTTCGTAATTTTTCCCAACTCAATTTGAATTTTATTGATAAATTTATCAAGAGAGATAAGACCAGCTTTATGTAGATCTATTATTTCACAGCATTTTTCAGCTTTTCTTCCAAATTTAATCTTTAAATTGTTTTCCAATTCATTAAGGTTTTTATTTGGAAGAAAATATTCCAGATTATCAAGATGATACATTAATCTTTCTGAAACATACCCATCATGATGTCCCCATAAACTTGAAATATCTTTTAAAGTACATCCACTATGACCTCTTAGAACTCTATCTGGATTTAATTTATACATTTCTTCAGGATAATTGTCCAATTCATTTAACATATCCTTAATAAAATCTTTAAGATTATATTTATGATATGTTAAGTTAGTCATCATTACTTTTTTTTCAAATGAATTATTTAAAGTGCTTTTAATTAAGCGATTATGATCTGAACAGTAATTATTATGATTTAATACTGAAGTGTTATTATTATAGGGTAAATCTAGGAATGGCATTCCATAATAATAGGGATTTCGACATACTCGATTAGATTTTCTAATCTTCAATATTTTATCATTTTGATCCATAATAAATCTACGTAAATATTTTATGTTTGAATTTTATAAAAAAAATATATGAAAATATCATTATTTAAGTTTTTATTTAAACCTTTTTAAAAAAATAAAAGATTCAACAAAATTACTCAAAATGGTTAACATATTTTAGTAATTGGTTCTAATTTCACACAAGACTTTATAATGTGGAATTTGAATGATCAAAACTAATATAGATTCGTTTATATAGTGCTCAGAAAGTTATGATACTAAGAAAACTAATACAAATTTACAAAAAAAATATGATTCTTATGTTGATCTAAAACAAATAATTAAAATCTCTTAAAAAAGTGATATAAATTGAAAAAGAAATCCAAATTTTTCATTATCCTTTCAATCTGTACAATGTTTTCCATTACTATTTTAGCTGTTAATATCCCACAAAACACTATTAGGATAAGTAGTGAAAAAAATAATTCTGTAATCTCACTTTCGACTCCAAAAGTAAGTGTTGAAGGAGAAGTGACATCATTATGGAATTATACTTTTTCAAATATTCCTAGGAGAGTAGCCATCTCGGGAGATGGGTACTATATTATGGTAATTAACGAAAGTACTGCGACTTTTTTTCATAGAAATAGTAATTCAACACTTTGGAGTTATGCGCTAGGAGCTCAGATAAATAATGAGGCAATGTCTTTTAACGGAAACTATGTAGTCTTGGTTGATAATGATAATAATGTAACTCTACTTGATAGCATAAGTAAAACAGAGCTTTGGAACTTTGACGATTTTTCTGGTTGCACTTCTGCTTACATAGACATTTCAGATGATGGTAATTATATCGCTGTAGCAAATAGATCTGGTGGTGTATATTTATTTGATAATGAACCTTCAGCAGGACAGAAGCAACCAAAATGGTTTTATGATGATGGAACATCGAAGGATTATAGAGATGTCGCAATTTCGGGTAAT
>JBHLLE010000372.1:0-4788 GCA_048885945.1 Candidatus Hermodarchaeota archaeon
GTGGAGTATGTATTGAGAGATGTCCTATAGGAGCTATAACTTACGAGACTCGTCATGACAAGCAAAAATGTTCTCAGCACGTAATGAATTCAATTCCTTATATTAAAGACCATTTTGGCATTAATATATACGCTTGTGGATTGTGTCAAGTAGCAGTCCCTTGTGAAAATGGTATTCCAATCAACGATTAATTTGTTTTTAACTTTTAACATTTAACAAAAAATAGAGATAGTAGTTCTTATTAACTTTAAGAGAAAAAAATAATTATAAAATACGATAATTAAGAATATAAACAAAACTATAAATGTGATATAATGAGCAAAATAAAAATACCTTGGGCTGCTTGGCGAGAGCCTGGTTTTTTGGAATTAAAATTTCCTGAGAGTTGGGATACTACTATATTCCATATGAATGATTCTGAAGAAATTAGTGATAAAGAAATAGAGAATTCGATATTAAATCCTTTAGGAACTGCATCATTATTAGAATTAGCAAAAGGAAAAGAAAATGCAGTAATAGTTATTGATGACATGACCAGACCCACTCCCGTCTCTAAAATTATGCCTTTCATTTTAAACGAATTAGAAAGTGTGGGAATAAGCAAAGATAAAATTACAATAATATTAGCGATAGGAGCTCATAGACCTATGAATCGCCATGATTGTATTCTTAAATTAGGAAAAGAAATTGTAGATAATATGAATATAGAGAATCATCACCCTTATGAAAACTTAACAAATTTAGGAAAATCAAAAATTGGAACTGATATAGATGTCAATACAACATATTATAACGCTGATTTAAAGATTGCTGTCGGTGGTGTTGTACCTCACCCTCTTGCAGGATTTGGAGGAGGAGCAAAAATGGTTTTACCTGGCGTATGTGGAATCAGAACTTTGGAAGGAAATCATAAAGCGGGTTTAGAAGGTAAGGGTGCTGGAATTGGCAGAATGACAAGTATTCGAGAAGATATTGAAGATATAGCTTCTAAAGTAGGATTGGATTTTTCAGTTAATGTAGTATTTACGAAAGATGGAAATATAGGCGGAATTTTTGCCGGGCATTTTAAGGATGCTCACCGAAAAGCAATGGAATTAGCAAAAAATACTTATAATACAAAAGTTACTTTAAACAACCAAATTTGCTTCTTTAACTCTTGGCCAGAAGATTCTGAACTTAATCAAGCTCAATATAAAGCATTAAATTTCATGATGACGGCACCATCTAAATTACTTGATAGAGATGGAGCTATGGTTTTAATGTCGTCTGCCTACGAAGGCCGAGGATATCATAGTCTAATGTCTGAAACAGGCTCAAAATTACATCATAATGCAGGTAATGCGGTTGTTTGGAGAGCTTTCGTAAAAAAAAAGAGAGTATTTTTTTACTCGCCAAATGTTAATCAACACGATATTAATCATTATTACCCAGACTCAGTAAAATTGTTTAATGAATGGGACCCTTTAATTGCGGAATTAGAGGAAATTTATGGAAATTCTCCAAAAGTGGGAATTCTCCCTACTTCGATGCAGTTGGCAGAATAGGTTCTAACATTAAATCCTCTTTTTTTTTCTTAAATAAATTAAATAATCTTATTCTAGTTTGATTTATCACTATTATTAAATACTATTGTATTCGAAGAATAATTATCTATGTTATATTCAATCATTATTGTATGAGAAATAAAAATGAGCGAGAAAGAAGTAGATTTGAAAAAAAGGAGTAAGGAAATATTTGAAGTAATCAAGAATACTGCATTTTATTACGTACCACGTGGGATAATAATGGGAACAGGTTTAGAAGAAAAAGAGATTCATAATAAACCATTTATTGGAGTTGTTAATACTTGGAATGAATTAAATCCAGGCCATATGCATTTGAGATATTTAGCAGAAGCTGTCAAGTTAGGAATAGCCGAAGGAGGAGGTATTCCATTTGAGTTTAATACAGTGGCACCATGTGACGGGTGGGCAAATGGTAACATTGGTATGAGGTTTATACTCCCGCAAAGAGAGATTATTGCAGACTCAATTGAGGCCATGGTAGAGGCACACCGCCTTGATGCGATTGTAACTCTTTCAACTTGCGATAAAATAAATCCAGGAGTTTTAATGGCTGTGGTTAGATTAAACATCCCGACTATTTGCGTTCCTGGCGGCCCAAATTTATTTGAAGTAGCATTTTCACCAGATTATAAAGGAGTTGATGTAAAATATTACGATGATTTTCAACACAAAATAGGATGCATAGCCTGCGCTACTGCGGGGGCATGCGAATTTATGGGAACCGCTAATACGACACAATGTCTTATGGAGGCGTTTGGAATGACTTTACCGAATGCTGCAACCACTCCCGCGTTCACAAGAATGAAATATGTAATCGCCAAGAATTCGGGTCGAAAAATTATGGATTTGTTAAAAAAGAATATAACTTCTTCTCAGATCATGACTGAAAAAGCATTGGAAAATGTCATGACAATAGATGCGGCCATAGGGGGATCTACTAATGCGTCGCTACACATACCTGCTATTGCGCATGAGATGGGAATAGATTTTGATATTGAATCTTTTAATGAACATAGTGATAAAGTTCCAATGATTGTAAATACGTCTCCATCAGGGCAATATGGAGTGGTTGATTTATATAATGCAGGGGGGATTCCTGCTGTAATGAGTAGGATAAAAGAGTTTCTTAATTTAGATTGCTTAACTGTGTCAGAGAAACCAATTAGAAGGCTCATTAGTAGAATAAAAGTATTAAATGATGAGGTAATCAGACCTTTGAATAATCCGGTTTTCTCAGAAGGGGGAACAGTTGTATTGAAGGGAAATCTAGCACCAGAATGTGCAGTTGTAAAGCAATCTGCTGTTGGAAAAAAAGAACTTTTGAAATTTGAAGGACCTGCTAGAGTTTATAATTCAGAAAAGGAAGCTCTTAAAGCATTATCAGCACACGAGATAAAAAATGGAGATGTTATAGTTGTAAGATATGAAGGACCAAAAGGAGGTCCAGGAATGCCTGAGTTAGTTGCTTTAACATCTAACTTAATGATTAGGCAAGATATGAGTGATTTTGCGTTAATTACAGATGGTCGATTTTCGGGAGCCTCACAAGGACCTTGTATTGGCCATGTAAGTCCAGAAGCGTATGTAGGAGGGCCAATTGCAATTGTACAGGATAATGATCTAATTAAAATAGATATTTTAAATAGGACTTTAAATTTTGATATTTCTGACGAAGAAATAGAAAGAAGATTTAAAAATTGGAAACGACACGAAAGAGACATTAAAAGTAAAACATTATTGAAGTATAGAGCTTTAGTGACCTCTGCAGCAAAAGGAGCAATCCTAAAGTTTGATTAAAACCTTTATTTTATTTATTTAAAAAATGGATGTGAAAGATTATTAAAAATCTTAGATCATTAGGAACCTGATAAAGATGAACAGTACATAAAAGATTATACAAAAAAATTAAATATAGAACTAGCTCTTGGAGGAGGATATATCTTGAGCTCGGGTCCTAGCATCAATCCACCCATTAAATTAGAAAATAAACTAATTACTCTTCATAACTTTCTAAAAATAACATCGAATTTATTCAGATTTTAAATCAAGAAAAATTAGATAAAGGTCTTTTGAAAAATAATAAAAAATTAGAGTTTATAAATCTAAATACTATAATTGAAAAAAATCTCTATAATCTTCTTAATTTCTCGAAAATAGAAATGTATTTTGGAATCCAAGCAGGTTAAGAATTACACTTGCACATAAAATACTAATAAAAAAAGATGCTGGGATAGAAATAAAATATAATAAAAAGATTTTGAACTCGGAGATATTATCTTTTTCATAATATCTTAAATATAAAATTATAAATGGAAACATAAAAAATATGAGTAGAAATACCAATACTCCATATAATGCAAGATATATATAAAGATAAACCACAAAAGAATTAATAAAATTGCATAATTCAATAATTCCACTCGTTAAAAGTATATTTTTTTTATCTATTTTGGAAATATCCTTCATAAGTATACAAAATCCAAGATATAATAATAGATTTAAAAGTATTAGATAAATCATGGTTTGAATGATTGAAAAAATTAAATAACCAATTAAAGGCAGTCCTAAAAAAAAAGATGCTGGAATCAAGATATTTCTTTTTATTTAAATTTTATAATAATTCTAATCAACGAGAAGGTATTTATATTTTTCTCCCTTTAAATTGATATATTTTATCATATTGAAAATGCAAATATTTATAAAATTAAGGAACGAATCTAAATAAATGAGTGATTCTCGAGATATACATCTAACCAGGGATTTAATTGAGAATAATAATAATAATAATTCAACTTCTAATTTAATTTCAAGAGATAAAGAGATCCTAGCAAAAAAATCTAAAAAAAAAAAAATCTATTACTTAACGATCTTTATATTAGGCATTGCTTTTTCGACCCCAGTTCTAATGCCGATTGGTATTATTTGCGCAAGTATTTTACTATTTCAAAAAAATAAAAAGGTAGTTCTGTTAGGTTTAATTATAATTCTCGTCCAAATTTTTATATTAGCACATTTTGCATACTCTATGGAATTTTTCTAAAATAGCATGATTAAGCAAACAAAAATGATAAAATTTAATAAAGATTTTAAAAAAAAATTATCCCTTATTGGAAAAATTCTCTTAATTTCGAGTGTCATTGGTTCTTGGATATTTATGTTCATTGATTTTAATGTAATATTTAATAATAATAAAACAACAATGTGGATTCATGGTCCCTCTATG
>JBHLLE010000373.1:0-4787 GCA_048885945.1 Candidatus Hermodarchaeota archaeon
TAATTTATGTTCTGATAAACCTTTCTCTCTCACATCAAATCCCGCTTTGATATTTCTTGCAACAGTTAAACCAATAAGATTGGCCATGGAACCTCCACTAGTTAATAATCCTGAAGCTTCTTTATCATATCCTAATATATGTTTTGACCATTCAATTACTTGATTTTCAATATAAATCGCAGAATGCTCTCCTATGGCTAGATTGGGATTCATGGCAGCAGTAAGAAATTCTGCTAAAGCTCCATAAGGAGTACCAGTTCCAACTACCCAACCCCAGAATCTTGGATGGATATTTCCCATTTTATATGGCAGAACAATTTTCTTAAATTCATCGTAGACATTTTTTCTATTACTTCCTTTTGTAGGAATTGCAGTATCGTACTCTTTTTTAATTTCGTTAGGTATGGGCTTCCAAACTGGTTCGTTTCGTATGTTTTGCAAATAATCCATCATTTCATCAATCATTTGATGCCCTAATTTCTTTATTTCCTTCCAGTTCTGGGGATCTAAATTTTCTTCTTGAAATTTTATATCATTTCTTTCCATATTTTTAATCTCACATTTATTAATTTTTAAATTTCTATATTTAATTAACCCTTAAATAACAAGAATCGTGATGTCCTGACCTATTTCTTAATAAAATTCTAAAAGAATTCTATTATAACACAAGATACTTATTTTTTTGATATTAAATAAGAAAAAGGCGGGATAAGTTATCTTGTTTTATAATATTACTACGGCACGGAATGCTGCTACCATGAAGGCGTCTGCTGCATTGTTTTTCTCTTTACTATTAAGTGCCTTGTTAGTAATATTATATTCAAAGGTCATTAGAATTGTGTAATTAAATCTTATTTTTATATTTTATTTTATGTAAAATATTAATAGGAACTAGTTTTATATGCCTTAACTTTTGAAGCTAACGCCTCAACTTCAGCTGAGTGTGAAAATAAAGCGCAAGGAGATCCTTCAGTTTCTAACAAATGTTCATTTTCTCTAATAATTTTAAATAATGGACTTTCTAAACCTTCACGTAAAGTAGATTTAGTCAGATTATGAGTGGCGATATTTGAAACAGGACAGGGAGTTAAATCACCCATCGGAGTTATATGTGCGAAACCTCTGCCAGCAGATACGCAACCTCCCATATATTCTTCATCTCCAGGAGAATGGATCAGAAATATTTGTTTATTTTTACGATAATATAATACTTTTTCTCTGAATTTCTTACTTTCTTCTTGACTGAGCATTAATTCTCCATCCCCCTCAACGGGGATATATTCAAGTAAGAAACCTAATCGGACACCATCCAAAATTAAAGAATCTATATTATTTTCATTCATCCAATATTCGTAATTATTTCGATTTATTGTAACTGAAATTCCACTTATATTTCCATTTTTATCTAATTGTTTTATTGTTTCAATAGCTTTTTCATAGACTCCACAACCTCTTCTTAAATTAGTTTGTTCATTGCTTCCTTCAATGCTAACAACAACAATTACATTCGCAAGGTTTTTTAATTGCTTGTAAGTGTTATGATTTAATAAAGTTCCATTTGTGAATATAATAAATAATCTATCGTTAAATCTTTCACTTAAATTCAATAATTTCTGTACTATAAAGGGCTCTCCCCCCGCAATAATGAAACCAAAAATTCCCAATTCTACACTTTCTTGAATAATTTTTTCCCATTGTTCTACTGCAAGAGGTTTTTTAGTGCTATTTTGACATAATGTTCCTGCAGCTGCAGCGTAGCATCCTGAACATCTTAAATTACATTGAGATGTTATACTAATGATGATGAATGGTGGAATTTTTAAATTATTATCTAAAAAATCCTGATTCCGTATTCTACGAGCTTTCTTATAAGCTTTAGCTAACTTTATCATCGTTTTTATGCTTTTTGGGTGTTTTAGAATCCATGGGATAAAGATTTTCCCCATTGTAGGATCAACTTTATTAATTGCGCGTTTTATTGCATTGAAATTTTTGACAACCAATACATCTTCACATTTATACGATAATTAAATTCGTTTTTATACACTTTTTAGTTTTGAAAATTTTATCATTTTATTATAACTTTAGCAGTCCAAATTTTATATGAAGTAAATCATTAACTTTTTCTGATCCTTATTCATCATATGTATATAGAATAAACTTAGAGATGATATTTTACAAAATTACCTATGCTTTTCCACGCTTTCATGCTTTCTTCTAATTTATTTGCATAACTTTGGAAAACATGAGTCATTCCTTCGTACACTTCTAAAGTTGCATCCACACCTGCTTCTTTTGCCCTTTCTGCCAATAATATTGATTCATCTAAAAGAACTTCAATCCCTCCTGCTTGAATCAGCAGAGGAGGCAATCCTTTTAAATCTGCGTATACTGGAGATATGAACGGATTTTTCAAGTTTTCTCGGTTTGCGTATAATCTTGCCATTGCTTTTACTCCAATTGCTAATTCAGGCTCATATTTATAAAAATTCTTTAACGATTTTTCGCTACACCTTAGGTCAACCCATGGAGATTGCATAACAGCAGCAGCAGGAAGGGGAAGCTCTAATTCTTTAAGTTTTAACATTGTAGCCATTGTTAAACCTCCCCCAGCAGACTCACCACAGATTATAATTTTTTTAGGATCTATTCCTTGCTCTAATAACCAGTGATATGCAGATAGGGAATCTTCTAACGCCGCAGGATAAGGATGTTCAGGAGCTAGTCTGTAACCAACATTTAATACTTGCATCTTGGTTTGCCTAGAATATAAATAAGGGCTCCAACGACGTATTTCAAGGTTTCCCAGAATATAACCTCCTCCAAACAGATGAAAAAAGATTTTTTCGTTACTTGCGTCTGGCACATATATCCATTGGGATCGAACTCCTCCAGCATCAACAAAATCAAAATTTACATCATCGGGAATTTGCTTGGAGGTTTCAAAAGCCGATGCAGCTGCGGTAAAGCGATTCAATTCTAAAAGTAAATTACTTCCGCCTTGTAAACTCCTAATTTCTTCTATAGAAGTATTATTTTTAAATGCAAAATCTTCCTCTGCTTTTGATGTCAACTTAAAATCTTCTTCTAATAATTTTCCTAGCTTAGGATGTACTTTTGCGACCTCAAGATACGACATATAATTCCCCTAATAATGATACTAAGAGTGTAATAGTTGAAAATTAGAATCTTACTTTTAATATAATATTTCTGAAATGTTAATTGCTATTAATGTTAAAATTTTAAAAAAAGATTAATAACTTTTAGCAATATAGACCGTACACGAAGCAGGCTCTCCACAAACTAAACAACTTGCAAATTCGTGTTTTTCCTCGTCAACTCGTTTTCCTCTGATAAATCCACCAATCTCTTTTTCAATAACTTCAGCACAGCGATAACCCTTCATATCAATTGAGCAAAAACCACAACAAACTATTTTACCATTTTCAATCGCCTCTTTTGCCGAATCGCGTTCATAACAGAGCTCGATTTGATCTTCAAAATCAAGTAATTTTTTTTCTTTTATCTCTTTAGTGTAATTTCCTGCTAGTTCGTCAATTTTCTCTATTAATATTGTCTCACTTATGAAATATTTTTGACCGTCATGTCTTCTTACTATTACTACTTGTTTCTTTTGTATATCTTTTGGACCTATTTCAATTCTAAGTGGTACTCCTTTCATTTCCCAATAATAAAATTTGCTACCTGGAGAGTCGTCTGATTCATCAAGTTTTACTAAATATTTATTTTTGATTTTTTCATGAATTTGCTTACATTTATCTAATACTTCTTTTTCTTTCCCTTTTACTAATATTGGTACAATTACAATTTGAACTGGAGCTAAATCAAATGGTAATATCAATCCTTTATCGTCGCCTAAATACGCAATCATCGCTCCATAAATTCTACTTATTGCGGGACCATAACATGTTTGGTAACCATATTTCTCTTCTCCATCTGTATCAATAAATTTAACATTAAAAGGTTTTGAAAAATTTTGCCCGAGATAATGTGTTGAAGGTAGTTGCAAAACCTTTCCAGAGCCCATGAGGGCATCCGCTGCGTAAGTGTTGATTGCTCCACTAAACTTGTCCCATTGTGGTCTTTCAAAGAAAATTACTGGAATTGCAAACTCGTCTTGAAGCATTTGATAAGTCATTTCCATATCTTCGTGAACTTGGCTCATGGCATCTTCTTCGGTTGCAAAAACATCGTGAGCTTCAATCCAGTGAAATTCCCTGCCTCTAAAAAAGGGTCGAGTCATTTTACCTTCATAACGCCAAACTTGACACGATTGATACCTCTTGAACGGAAGATCTTTGTAGCTTCGAATCCAATAGCTATACATGGGATATAAGGCGGTTTCACTAGTAGGTCGCAATGCTAATTTTTCGTTTAAAGGACCAGAAGTCCCTGCTTCCGTTATCCAAAAAACTTCAGGCGCAAAACCCTCCACGTGTTCTGCTTCTAAAATAAGGTTACTTTCAGGAATAAGGGAAGGCATAGTTAAAGGTAAATGTCCGTTTTTTTCTAAAAGATCTTCATATTTTCGATACATTTTTTTAATGGTTAATGTAGCCCATGGTCTATAGCAGACAAAACCTTTCACATTATATCGAATATCTGCTAATTCAGCTTTATTTACTATTTCAGTATACCAAGCAGAGAAATCCTCTTCTTTTGATACCATGATTCCCGTGATAGGAGCATCTTTCTTCTTTTTAGCCATATGTATCAAAAAGAGTAATATTTTAAAAATTAAAAATTTAATGAGAAAAATGATAACT
>JBHLLE010000374.1:0-4779 GCA_048885945.1 Candidatus Hermodarchaeota archaeon
GTTAATCTTGATGAAGTCAAAGCATTAGCTACTTGGATGACTTGGAAGTGTAGCTTATTAAATTTACCTCTTGGAGGCGCAAAAGGAGGTATACGTGTCGATCCTAATAAATTATCAAAAAGAGAACTAGAAAGGTTGACCAGGAGATATACAGCAGAGATAATAAACATTATAGGTCCCGATATGGATATTCCTGCCCCAGATGTCAATACTAATCCTCAAATTATGGCTTGGATCATGGATACTTATTCTATGAATAAAGGTAGAACTATTCCAGGGGTAGTAACAGGTAAGCCAATAGAGATTGGAGGTTCAGTCGGACGAGAAACGGCTACTGGAATGGGTTTATATTTCGTACTTGAAGCTCTATGTAAGAAGATGAGTTTAGATTTAAAAACTCAAAATATTGTTGTACAAGGATTTGGTAACGTAGGGGGAAATATTGCAAAAATTTTGTATGATAAAGGCTGTAAAATAATTGCAGTATCAGACATTAGTGGGGGATTATATGCTAAAGAAGGATTAAATATTACACAATTGTTGGATTGGAGAGATAACAAAAAATTTCTAAAAGATTTTCAAAGTACGAATTATGAACTTATTAATAATGAAAAGATTCTTACTTTAAAATGTGATATCTTAATTCCAGCAGCACTAGAAAACCAAATAACTCAATTAAATGCTCGTAAAATAAATTGTAAAATAGTATTAGAAGGAGCTAATGGACCGACTACTCCTGAAGCTGACGATATTTTAAAAAAAATGGGGATAATTGTTGTACCAGATATTCTTGCTAATGCAGGAGGTGTATGTGTCTCTTATTTCGAATATATTCAAGATATCCATAGTTATTTTTGGAAATTAGATCGCATTAATCAAGAATTAAAGAATATCCTCGACAATGCTTTCGAAGATGTTTATAAACTTTCTAAAGAAAAGAATTTAACTTTAAGAATCGCCTCATATATGATTGCTATTTCCAGATTAGCCAATGCAATTGAATTAAGAGGAATTTTTCCGTAGATAATAAGTTACTTTCATATTTTAAAAAAGATCATTTCTTTTTCAAAAATTTAATTATTAGTAATACAAATAATTTACTCCAGATTGTATTAAATTTTAAAATGTATTTTATGGGACATTTTAAAAATGTCTATAAAGCTTGATACGTGAATTGGTAATTGGATTCCATTTAATGTTTTTATTTCTTCATTAATAAATCTCCATAGATTTTTCTCGTCCTGAGCGATGATTTTTACTATTAAATTATAATCGCCAGTAGAAGACGTAACTAACTGTATTTCATCATATTCAGAGAGTTTTCTCGCGATATTATCTAATTTTAATGGATCTCCAGATATTCCAAGAATGGCAATAGATTCATAGCCCACTTTGAAAGGATCCACAAAAGTATCGAATTTTTTAATGATTCCTTGATTAATCATATTCTGTACTCGATTATGAATAGTACTAGCAGCTAAATTCACTTTTTTACTTAAATCCTTATACGAAATTCTATAATTCTCTTGTAGATAATTAAGAATTTCTTTATCCTTATCATCAAATGGTACTTTTAGAGCTTTATCTATTTTTTTTTCGGTCTCAATTTTATGTCGTTCAATAGCATATAGAATTGCTCGTGTTAAACTAGGTCCATTAAGTTCATCCTTAACTATATAGTCCTGAGCACCTTTTTGAAGAGATTTTAATGCGAAATCCTTATCATCCAATCCAGTTAAAACTATTATAGGAATTGTATTGGTAACACTTAAAACTCTTTCTAACGTAGAGTCTCTATCACTGTCTGGCAGAGTTAAATCTAATAAGATGATATCAAAACTTTTGACTCTAAGAAGTTTTATGCTTTCAGATAGCCTAGGAGTTGATTCCAAATCAAATTTGAATTCTTCAGAAGATTTTAATAACTCTTCAATAAGACGTACGTCAGCTTTATTATCTTCGATTAGCAGAATATTATGTTTTTTTTCCTCTATGTTGATTCACCAAATAATTTTTTTTAATTTTAAAATTGAGATTTTTTCCAATTCAATGTTACTTATTCTGAATAATATTCATTTTAATATTTATAATTATTTTATTAAATTATTAAGGATATTAATTTTTTTATAAATATTTTAATGGAAAAAAGCGAATTACTTTAAATAATATGATTTGAACTCCTATGTAGTTAATTAACAATGATCATTTTTTTGTTCGGAAATATTTATTTTTATTGGATAATATTCTTAATAATAAAAGATAATAATATAAGAAATGTTTGAAATTAACTTGAGGAAGATAATTAAGGAAGAAAAAATAAAAATACTAATTATTTTAATTTTAATGATAATTTCCTGTTTATTAATTTATTATTTCAATGTAATACTCAGGAGATCTATATTAATAGTACATTTTCTTTATTTTCCTACAATTCTAGCATGTTTATGGTGGAAAAGAAAAGGCTTAACTATCCCTATTTTTTTAGCCATCATATTATTTGTTTTTAATTTCATCCCAGACCTTGAGTTTTTTAATCTAGAAATGATAAATAATTTTTTAAGAATAATCTCCTTAATTATTGTTGGAATTGTAATATCAATATTATCTGAGCATATTTCAAAAAGGGAAATCGAATTTAATGAAATAATGGAGGATTTAAGGCGTTCGAACGAGGATTTACAACAATTTGCCTATGTAGCATCACACGATTTACAAGAACCTTTAAGAGCAATTGTAAGTTTTTCTCAACTATTAGAGGAGAAATATCAAGATAAAATAGAGAAGGATGGTAAAGAGTTTATTGATTTTATTACAGATGGAGCAAAAAAAATGAACACTCTTATAAAAGATCTATTATTATATTCGAGAATCACAACACATGCTAAACCCTCTGAATTAACTAATCTTAAAACCATAATTGAAGATGCAATGTTTAACTTACACGAGGCTATAAAAGAGAGTGGAGCAGTTATAACTTATGATGAGATGCCAGTACTGAAAGTAGATAGAACACAATTTATACAATTATTTCAGAATTTAATTAGTAATGCAATAAAATTCAGAAGAGAAGAACCACCGGTGATACATATTGGAGTAAAAAGACTCAACAATGAGTGGCTATTTACAATAAAGGATAATGGTATCGGAATTGAATCTAAATATTTTGATAAACTATTTAATATTTTTTACCGCCTGCATACTAAAGAAGAATATCCAGGTACGGGCATAGGATTACCAATATGTAAAAAAATAGTTCAACGATATGGGGGAAAAATATGGGTTGAATCAGAATTAAGTAAAGGCTCCACTTTTTATTTTACTATTTTTCCAAAAAAAATAAAGATTAAGGATGTAAGATTGTGAATGAATATAAAAAAGTGAAAGCAAGAATTTTACTTGTTGAAGATAATGCTGCAGATATTCGTCTTACTAGAGAAGTTCTTCAAGAAAATAAGATTGTAAATAGTTTAGATGTGGTGAGAGATGGTACTGAAGCGATTGATTTTTTGAAAAAGCGAGGAAAATTTATAAAAGCAATTAGACCAAACCTAATCATTTTAGACTTAAATTTGCCAAAAAGGGATGGTTTTTATGTATTAGAAGAAGTTAAGAAAGATGAAGAGCTAAAACGAATTCCAGTGGTAATTTTGACAGTATCTGATAATAGGGATGATTTAATAAAAGCTTATGATCTACATGCTAATTGTTACGTACTTAAACCATTGGAAATGAAGGAATTTCATAGGATCATTAATTCTATAGTAAATTTTTGGTTTACTATAGTTAAACATTTTGATGGAAGTTAATTAAGAACTAAAATAGACTTGTTTTTAATGTTTTTCTAAATTTGTAGAGATAAAAAAATTGTTTCTATTCTTATAACTACTAAGCAATTTTTATCGAAGGAGTGGATTTGTATATATCTAAAAAGCTCGATACATGAATTTGAGGTTTAATTCCATTTATTGTTTTTATTTTTACATTTATAAAATTCCAGAGAGCTTTTTCATCCTTAGCAGTAATCTGGGCTATAATATCATGATCTCCAGATGAAATAGCTACAAGTTGAGTTTCTTTATAGGATGCAATTTTTCCAGCAATTTCATTCATTTTTAGTGGATCGACCCTAAGACCTATTAGTGCTATCGTGTTATACCCTATTTTTGCAGGATCTATAATAGCAGCAAATTTTTTAATTATTTCCTCTTCAATCATCTTTTTCACTCTGTTATGAATAGTGCTTGCTGCTAGTTCTAACTTATCTGCTAATTCTCGATATGAAATTTTATCATTTTTTTGTAATATATTCAAAATTTTTCTATCTGTTTCATCTATAGAGACACAATTCCAAGGACGATTTTTACGATCATCATTAAAAATAATGCCATGCTCTATTGAATATCCTTCACAACTATGATAAATTTTTCTCCCTAATGAGTATTCTTCTCCACATTTAGGACAGGTTACCATAACAATCAAATCATTTTAATTAATATTTGGAATTTAAAGTATCATTTTTTTGATAAATCTGAATAAAGTTCATTTTGGTCTTTTTCATAATTTGATACAACTTTAGTTTTCTCTAATATGATATATGTGATCTATATTATTTAAATCTATCGAAATAAATTCGGGTTTTATTATTGAATCCGTACAGTATTCGATATATTCATTTCTTTTGATCTTTTCATTTTTCCGCAACTATTAAGTATAAATTACTAATATTATCAAATTCTAATATTGAACCTTATTCAAAATCTTTAAATAATAATATATATT
>JBHLLE010000375.1:0-4778 GCA_048885945.1 Candidatus Hermodarchaeota archaeon
AGGTGCTATAATTGTCTTTTTGAGTATTCTTTCTTTCATTTTTTTATCTTTTTATCTTTTTATAACACCATTTGTGGCTGAATTATACCAAAGACCATATCTAGTTGAATATATGATTCTTTTATCACCGGCAATATTCCTAAATTCATTCACTCTTTTCTTTGCTCGAATTCTTATTGCTCTAAATAGTTACAGAAAGGCTCTAATTAACCGAATCAGTGATGGTGTGTTTTATCTAGTTGGGATCCTCTTTATGACATCAGTATATGGGTGGACAGTAAAGGGGATGGTTTTAGGTACGCTTATCTATTCTTTCGCTTATACAATTGGCTTAATCATTCTTGTATATTCAGAACTCAGAAAACAAAAAATTCACGTACGCTTTATCATTGAAAGAACCTATCTGTGGGAATTAACAAACTTAGGAAAGTACTATTTTGCGAGCAACTCTTTTTATGACTTCTTGAGGAAGCTTGATGAAACAATCCTCCCACTATTTGTTTCCAATAGGCTTTTCGGTTATTATACATTTGCAAAAAAATTGCTATTACGATTAAGGTTCCTTTTCGCAAGACTGAGTAGTATGCTCTATCCTACTTTCTCAGAATTATCAGAAACAACAGGACTAGAAAATGTTAGAAAGTTTCTTTCACGAGGTATTAGCTTTTCTCTTTTCTATATTGTCTTAATTTCACAATTACTTTTCATATTCTCTCAAGAATTAATCTGGGGTGTTAGTATACTTTTAATAGATATTTCAGAATTTTTACCAACTGCCCCTTTGATAGCAATTTTTAGCTTCGTTCTAATAGCTGAAGCTATTCGAGTTGTGATATTCGCTTATCATGCGGGTCTAGGTAAAGTGCGAGTTATATTAAAAGCTAATATTATCGGTTTTCTAGTAGGACTGCTGCTAATCCCGCTTTTTACAGTTTATTTTGATATTTATGGTTATGGTATTTATGGCTCAGCTATCGCATATGTTCTTGCCAATTTTGCTATTACATTGTGGTTTCTTTATGAAACAAATAAAAATGAGGTCGCTCTTTCTAAGACAAAAATCCTATTGAGACTATGTGGAGGTTTTCTAGAAGCAGGTATGATAAGAATTCTCTATGACATGTTATTGCTTAATATCGGTTTTTTTCAGGAAGATCAAGTAAGGATTATCACAATTATGGTTCTATCCCTTTTCTACGTCTTTTTAGATTTTACAGTAATGTCCTTCCTGAATGTCTTGACATATGAAGAAATCCTTTTACTAGAAAAAATCGCAGGAAGCAATAGACTAATAAAGAAAGTCGTAAATGTAGTAAAAAGCCTGTATAAAATATCAAATCGAACACAGATTGTTGAAAGAAACTCTTTATAATAACAGAATAGTCAAAGTCTTTTTCTCTTATAGTATCTCTTTTAAATGGTAATTCTGTTTTGTTTTGATGCATTTAACACTTATTCCATGATAGTTTAAAATTATCTCAGCTGATCACCCAAGAATAACTCCTTTTTCTAAATAAACAACCATCTTCTATCTATAAAGCAAGAAAATTACATCTTAGAGGAGAGGAAGTCTGCCAAAGGTAGGGAACCAATATAATATAAAGTTATCACACTATGAAGACCATCAAAGGATAAGAAAGATTTTTGAATTTTCACAAGAAATTCATCTTGCTCGACAACATTTCCACTCATCCCTCAAACCTCTTATATAGGCTAAAAAACGAAATAACTGAAGAAGAGGATACGCTAATCGCTCGCACGACCTGATCCATAGTTGAAAAAACAGCCGAATGGAGGACACCAACCCTATGGACCTGGTTAGTTGAATCCGAGTCTAGAACTGGTTAACCCAGACTTAAGCCGCAATTTATCCCTAAACTCAAGGAAGGAGCCTTCTTACGGAACTAAGATAAACAATTAAAAAGAAAAGCTGGTTGAAGATTTTATGTCAAAATTGGTATTATTTGTCAATAGCGATAGTTATTATGTCTCGGGGGGACGATTAGCTTTTTATTATCTTGCAGAAGCTTATTATCGCGTTTACAAAAATGCACTATTGATAACACATAATGGAGAGGCATTACGACTTATTCGAAATAAACTAACTATCCCTATCCAAATTATTGACACAAAAATGCGAAAAATGACTCTAAGACAATTTGAATATATTTATAGGCTTTTAAGATTAGAAATTCAAAAACCGCTAATTGTTATTAGTAATCAACGCGTTATTGCTGGCTTTTTTTACAGTAAAAAATATAATCTAAAGCATCTTTATGTAATGCATGGTGTATTCAAAGTTAAATCGGGAAAACAGATTGTTGATAGATTGTTCCGTATGGTATTTCACTATACACTTAAGCGAACAAATTTTGTGAGTGTTTCCTCATCTTTCTGGAAAGATTACCCTAACCATATTGGAACTATATATAATGGAGCAGAATTTTGACAAACCCAGGATGGCCATCTTATGAAATTTTTATACATTGGAAGATATTCTGTCAATAAACGTTTAGACCAATATATTGAACTTGCTAATAGATTTCCTGACCATAAATTTTATCATATTGGTGCAGGCGCTCACAAATTAAGTGAACAGGGTTTAAGAACCTCAAAAGTTCATATATTAGGTCGAGTTGATGATCAAACTAAAATAAACCTGTTAAAAGAGATAGATGCCTATATTAGCACTAGTGACTATGAAGGGTTTAATTTGCCTATCATAGAGGCGATAAGATATAAAAAACCAGTATTTTGTAAGCCTATTCAAGTCCATTGTGAATTATTTGGTGAATATCCAATTTACTGTCGTACTTTAGAGGATTTCATAGATCGTTTAACTGAGTTTATTAATAGCCCTATTCTTCCTAAACATGAATTAGGTGAGACGTTATTAAAAAAATATACGTGGAAGAACTCTGCACGACGATTACACAAAATAATTTTATCTGAATTAAAAAAATAGGTCTTTCCAATGAAAAATAATGAAATTAGACTAGTATTTGTTTCTGCTTCTGGACGATGTGGTACGGGTTATTTGTCAAATCTTATTAATGAAAATGCGTGTAATGCGACAAGTGAGCATGAACCCTATCCAAGAGGTGAGGGACTCCCTAGTAAGTGGTATGATAAACAAAATTCCCTAGCTCTTAAGAAACTAGCTTTAAAAAAACTAGCAAGAATCAAAAGAGGGAGAAAATATGGAAAGTTTGCTGTAATCCGAAGTATAACTAGGAAAAAAAATAAATTGTTAATTCCTCCTAATCTAATTTTAAGAAATCTGTTTCCTTCAGTGGAGATTAAGGATATCTATGCTGAAACATCCCATACATTTGTGAAATCATTTGGAGAAGAGATGGTTAAATTACGTCCTGATCTTAGGCTTATTCATCTTACTAGGAATCCTTTGGAAGTCGCAAAAAGTTTTTTTAACCGTAATTCTATTCCTGGTCTAAGTCCCTTTTTATTAGATCCAAATTTTAAAAGAAATGAAATAAAGATACCTTTGACAATGACTGCTTTTCAGAAATGCTTATGGTATTGGTTCGAAACTGAAATTCGACATATTAAATTTATTGAAAATTATGATTTAAAAGTAATTGATGTTGATATAAAGGAATTAACGGAAAGGAAATTCGTTGAAAAGATGTTTAAAACGTTAGCTATAGAATTTAAATCTGTAAATTTAGATTTGGATAGAAATAAAAACATAAAAGCAACTTATATATCACCAAATGAAATTAAAGAGGCTAAAGAAGTTATTAATGCCATACCTGATCACATATTTGATAAAATCGGTGATAAATATTCTGTTAGAGACAATCTTACTAAAGACACACTTTAGATCTCTTTTTTCTAGATTTTTCGGAATTTTCTAGACTGTAAAGAATTTTAAAAGAATAAATATCGGGTGTTTTCCTAGAATATCAAAATTTCTCCTTAAATTTATTTATGAGTTCTTCTGATTTCTGTTTGGCGTCTTTTTCTTTTTCTTTCTCAATATCCTGTTCAACATCCGGCTCCTTGATTAATCGTTGATTTAATACGGCTTCACTACTTCTTTCAGCAATGATCTCACCTAATGTCCAAATGTTTACACCGGTCTTGGCACTGCACAAAAGAACATAGTGATCGAGCTGTTGAAGATATTCTGGATAGTCATTGGGAATCCGTTTCTCGTCAAGATCGAGCTTATTGGCAACAAGTATTAGATTAGCTATATCAGGATAATCTTTAGTAAAGGCGTTATAGGCCTCGAAGTCTTCCATTTTTGTGATATCTATCACAAAGATAATCAATGAAGGGTTTCGTGCTAGCCATTCGGGCCATAAATTTTTCTTATATAATTTTTGGCCACCGATTTCGATAATGTTGGTATTTTTTATAATTTGGTGTACAAAACTGGGTGTTGGAATCCAGTCTTCTTTAAATTCATCTGTCGCAAGTCGATACAATAGAGACGTCTTACCAGCCTCTGAGGGGCCGATAAAGAGAACAAAATCAAAACCCGTTCGTAAGTGGTCTCTTAACATATCTATCTCTTCCAGGACAATTCAAAAGTCTTGAATCACCTTATTTTCAGATAAGTATACAATGAACCTGACGATTTATAAATTTTTTGATTTGTATTTTCAAGAATTTGGCAATAATAATATTTGAAGCATAAAAAATCAGTCGAGAGGCAAACTTGAGCCAGATGAGGAGAAAATGACATAACAAAATTTAATAAATGAGCATTTGCAAAATAAGTCTAGTTTAGAAAAGTTATTTATCAAACA
>JBHLLE010000376.1:0-4774 GCA_048885945.1 Candidatus Hermodarchaeota archaeon
GATTTATTTATATCAAGCGAGAATTTAGAGGATATTTTCAAATTATTTCCCTATCCAAGTATCATTTGGAAAAAAGTGGAGGACGACTTTATTTTAATTAACTATAATAACGCCGCTGACCGTATTACAAATGGAGACATAGGAATCTTTGTTGGGAAAAAAGCTTCAGAATTTTATAGAAATAGTCCCGAAATGTTACGAGGCTTAAATCAATGTTTTGACAGTAGAAAAAAGTTTTCTAAAGAAATGGAAAACGCTTTCAAACCTTCAAAAGCAGCAAAAATATTTCGAGTAACATATGATTTTATCTCACCCAATTTAGTGTTTGTTTACGCTGAAGATATAACTGAAAAAAAAAAATTAGAACTACAACTTGAAGAAGCTGAAGAGCGGTTTAGAATTTTAATAGATAAAGCTGTCCCTGCCTTTGCAATAAATGATCTTGAAGGAAATATTTTAATGGTAAATGATTTAGCAGTAGAAATGCTAGGTTATTCGAAGGAAGAACTATTGCAAATGAACATCACTAATATAGCTTTAGAAATTATTCCGTTGGAGCATATGAAAAAGTATTGGGAGAAAATGGAGATTGGAGAACATGTTGAAACGACTGGCATGCACAAAAGAAAGGATGGAAGTGCTTTACCCGCAGAAGAAAAATTAATCAAACTTAGATTCAAGAATAAACCAGCTATTGCTGCTTTTGTTAGAGATATTTCCAAACAAATAAAAGAAGTGCAAGAATTAAGAGGCTCTGAAGAATTATACCAGTTAATCTCTGAAAACGCTAATGATATAATATCTATTATAAATAGTGATACAAGATTTACTTATTGTAATGAAGCTTTTAAAAATGTATTAGGGTATGCACCTGAAGAATTAATTGGAACTTCAATTTTTAAGATTGTTCACCCAGAAGACTTAGATAAGATATATCAAACTTATGAATCTTTAATAGAAACAGGATTGATAAAAAATGAGACTAGGTTTCGATCTAAAAATGGGACTTATAAATGGCTAGAATCAATAGGAAAAGGAGTCTTTGATAAAGATAAGAATTTAACTAAATTAATAGTAATAGCGAGAGATATTACAGGTCGTAAGGAAGCAGAATTAAAATTAAAAGAATCTGAGGAGAGATATCGGTTGATTTCAGAAGATGCGGATGAATTAATATGTATACATAATAATAAATTTGAGTTAGAATACTTTAATAAAGCTACTCATACAAGATTGCTAGGATATACAGCAGATGAAATGAGTGATATAAGATTTAAATTATCTATTACACATAAAGATGATCTAAAGTTATCTTGGGCTTCATACACTACATGTTTAAAAGAAGGAAAAAGTATATATCAACACAGAGTAAGACATAAGAATGGTAATTACTTGTGGTTCGAATCAAAAGGGAAAGTATTTTTAGGAGAAGACGGTTCGAAAAAATTACTATTTATATCAAGAGATATAACAGATCGCAAGGAAGCAGAGCAAAAATTGGAAGAATCAGAAAAAAAGTATCGTGAATTATTTGAAAAATCACCTCTTTCGCATTGGGAAGAAGATTTTTCTAAGATCAAGAAATATATCGAAAATTTAAAAGTTCAAGGAGTAGATAACTTAAGAGAGTATCTCGATGAAAATCCCGAAGAGGTTAAAAAAATTATGATGTTGGCTAAAGTATTGGATGTTAACAAAAAAACTCTTGAGATGTTTAAATTTGATACTAAAAAGGATTTACTAAAGGGATTGGATGGTTTTTTCACAGATGATGCCATCCAAACCTATAAAGAAGGTATGATAGCGTTTTCAGAGGGCGAAACTAGATTCGAGTATGAATTAGTTGTTCAAACAAGTGATAATCAAAAACTAAATATTTTAACCATTGGGGAGATCGTATCGGGTTACGAAAAAAATTGGTCAAAAGTATTGAATTCATTAATAGATATTACAGCCCTCAAAAAAACAGAACAGTTATTAAAAGAATCTGAAGAAAATTTTCGACATGCTTACGAGCGAGAAAGTTTTTACAAAGATTTATTTACTCACGACATGAGCAATATACTTCAAGGAATGCTTACTTCTTTGGAAATTTATGAAATAGAATTGAATTCACACGAAATCTCTCCTACTTCGAATAAAATGTTAAAAATTTTTAAAGACCAAGTCAATAGAGCAATAAGTTTGGTAAGTAACGTAAGAAAATTTTCTGAACTGGATCAATCTCAATTAGTACAAAAAAAAATAGATATTAGAGAAATAGTTGATAAAGCTTATAATGTTGTTTTAAATCAGGTAGGAGATAAAAAAATTAATCTTCAAACGAATTATTCAACAGATTTTTTTACCGTTAAAGCAGATGATTTTTTATTGGATGTATTTGAAAATCTCCTTTATAATTCTGTTAAGCATAATAATAATCGAGAAATTGAGATTATAATAAAATCTTCCACTATACAGAAAGAAGATGGTCGATTTTTGAAATTAGAATTTATTGATAATGGCGTTGGTATCCCGGATTCTAGAAAAGAAAGTATATTAAATAGGGGTATCAAAGAAGATAAAAGCGTTAGCGGAATAGGGCTTGGTCTTTCTCTTGTAAAAAAGATTTTAGAGAATTATAATGCTGAAATTTATGTTGAGAATCGAATCCGTGAAGACTATACTAAAGGTAGTAATTTTATTTTAAATTTTCCAGTGAAATCTTAAAATGGTGAAGATTTCTATTTTCGAAGATATAAACGCTTTGTAAAATTGCCTTGATAATGATAAAAATGAGAAGTAATTTGTAAATTTAAAAGATTTTTCGTTTATGTTTAAGACTTTTTAATTGCTTTCTTTTATCTTCTAAAAATTTATTCCAATTGAAAGCTAAGATAAAAAACATAATTGTAAGTGTCACTAAGAGCATTAGCGCTTCTGTAATCACCGTTGACTCGTCATTAACTTCAATACCAGAAGCTGCAAAACCTAAAATCAGCAATATGGGGAGAAGAACGTAAAAGAAAGTAGTAATAGTTTTTCCTAACCATCCTGCAAGGAGTAGTTTGGGTAAATTAAACTTCTTTTCAGATAAACCTAGTGCGATCCATAGCGGATCGTCTGGAATAGGTAGCGCAGCAGCAATAAACACATAAAGATACATCCCTCTTGGATGTTCAATTATTAATTTACCAAATCCTTTAACATTTTCGAGGACTTTTGATTCTTGTTCGCTTTTCTCAACAATTATTTTTGCTCCCCGCCCTAGTAAAAAGCTTGTTAATTCGCCTAAAGCAGCACCTAGACCTCCTGCTAAGGCAATTCCTGAGATCTCAAGCCAAAACATACCATTAGTTAATATTTCGTTTAACATTAATCCTTGATTTACGTATCTTAAATAAATTGAATTTGAAAACGAAAAAAGAACAAAGGGAAAAGGAACTGGAAATCCAATACTTGCCGATCCTACAAGACAAATTATTAATACGATTAAAAGTGCCCAAAAATAGTTGGTTCCTTCAGTTAAGTTAGCTAATTCTCTTCGTGAGTTCATAATAACTTCTTTTATCTCAGGTATAAACAAAAATAGTAATAAATATAATATAACTGCGAGATAGAAAACCATAAACACAACAATTAATTTATTATCAACAGCCATTCTTATCTTAATTCCTTGATTAAGTGCTTTTTATTATTTTGGTATTTAGACCATTTGAAGCTTTTTGGAAAAGCTCAATATTTTGCGTTACTTTTCCAATTTTATTTATTTTATTAGGCATTTCGATATCTTCTAAAACAATGATTATTTCATCAGTTTTCGGACTATAAACTATATCTCCTTTTTCTACTTTCCTTGTAGCCTTTGAATCTAGACCTTTTCTAATTCCAATGGGAAGGGTCCAATAATTTTTAGAGCCAAAGCAAAACCTCCCTCTAAGAACAAAAGGCATTTTGTCAAGAGTCGCGTCTGCTGAAATTGGACCAAGATGTCTCATGATAACTCCCTTTAAACTCCCGATCCCAAATAACTCAATGGTAATTTTAATTTCTCCTTGATCTGACATGGTTTAATAAAAGAATGAATTATCCTTATAAATATTATTTTACCTTAAAATAGGGTTTTTTGATAATTTCAAATGCATTTTTTACGCTCAATACTTTTATAAATTAATCTCTAATAATGATTGTTATAGAAAAATAGGTATTGTTTTTAATATTGAATAATATCTAATAAGAAGATTTAAATATCAATGTTGTGACTATAATATTGACAAGTAGTAAAAAAAATATGCATTGGTTTTAATTACGCCATAACGGAAATTACCACAATTAACAACAACAAAAAAAGCTCTATTGTATCATAATTTCCGACATAATTTTTAATATTTAGCATCCAATGATTTAAACTAAAGCAAAACTGCTGTTGTATTATATTTGAATTTATTTGTATTAATTCCATTATCACTCAATCACAATTTAAACTGGAATTAATTTAGCGAATCATTGTAATCCAACTAAAACATTTATTAGTAATTGCACGCCGTTAAACTTTATTTGATTGCCTAAGTATGTCTGGGGTTATATTTTTTTTTACACGGACAAAATGGCACATCTAGTAACGATTAAAACATTCTAATAGAAAAGTACTAAATTTTGACACGAGAAAATAACATAAATTTTTATTATCTTACGAATACAGTGTTTTATTGGACATATAAACGCAAAAAAAGGAGTTATTTTTAATGGGGACTATTAATCCGAATGTTTAGTATTTTATTCTCAGAGACTTGAA
>JBHLLE010000377.1:0-4772 GCA_048885945.1 Candidatus Hermodarchaeota archaeon
GATTGCTTCGATAATTTTTTATATTATTTTTTGGATTCTTGCTATAGTTTTAGCATTATACAAAAAAATTTGTTTTCTATGATATTCTTCTTTATAGCTAGTTTTTTTTCGGGTGTAATTAGCTCTACATTAATCTTTCTCGCGTCCTCAATATTTCGATTTGAAGTTGTGTTAGGAATTTTTTTGGCGGCGTTTCTTTCTGGATTAGGAGTTACCATTGGTCTTTTAATTTTAGGTTTATTGTTTAGAGAAAGAATCACTGAAAAATGGTTATACCCATTAATATTATTTGGATTATTACTTATAATCATTGAAGGTTCATTGATATTGATATTTGGGTATAATCCATACATTTTGATTACAAGTATATTCGTTTTAATTTGGCTTTTTGGAGTTATTCTTTGGGATGGAAGCCGTTTACCGAGCACGATAAAAGAGGGTTATTGGATGGTCGCTGTGGTTGATATTTTTTTAGACATGTTTAACGCAATTATAAGAATCTTTATAATTTTAATTGAGATTTTATCGGATTTCGAATAATTAGAACATTATTATTATCAGCATTTTTTTTACTTATTTTTGAAGTACTTATTCTAATTTTATGTAATCAGATTGTACTTCAAGCATTCTTTCTAATATATTTTTTGCTTGCCAATAACTATCGATAACTGGATCTGCTAAAAGTGCTTTTAACGCCATCTCCTTAGATTTAGTTAAAACGGTTTCTACAACTAAATCTTGAACAGAATATTGAGTTCTTAAAAGGGCAGCAAGACCTTTCGGATATTCCCCAAGATCTATCCCATTAACCCCATGTTTATTAATTATTGCTGGACATTCCACTATTGCATCTTTAGGTAAATTAGAAAAAATATTTTTATTAGGAATATTAACCGAATGTTCCACATGGTTTGCATCTGTTATAATCCCTTCAATTATAGGGATGGCATGTTCTTCATCAGGTTTAACAATTTTATATCCATTTCCTCGTTCTATAAATCTTTTTATTTTATCGAAACGATAACCAGTAAGTACTCTTCCGTGAGAACTCCAAAAGTGACGTACAGCGGGAATATCTGCTTTTTCCCATGCCCAACCTAAATATTCACCATAATGGCTATCTGTGGTATATGGACAATAGCCATATGTTTTTAAAATAAAACTGATAAGTTTAAACCCATCATAAGATTTTAAATTCATCAAATGAGCTGGACCTTTTCTTCGAACATCGGGATAAGCGTCATTACCGGTGTCTTTATATTTTATATCTAAAAAAACTCCAAAATGATTCAATCCTCCAGCTTTAATTTCTAAATTAGAAACTGGTGTATTCAAGATATTGCTTAAAATAGGTAGAAAATGATAATACTCGTGACAAAGACCAACAAAATTTAATTTTGGAAATTTACGGTTTATTGCCAAGCAAATTCTTGACATTGGATTTGAAAAATTAATTAAAAACGCATTAGGACAGATATTTTGAATATCTTCACAAATATCTATTATGGGAGGGATAACTCTTAACGAGTGAAATAATCCTCCAGGGCCTCCATTTTCCCCTGAAAGTTGCTTATTTCCAAACTCTTGAGGTATTCTAAAGTCAAGATCCAATAATGGATACCGAGGGGCTACTTCTATCGAATTTATAATAAAATTAGCGTTTTTTAACGCATCTATTCTGTTAATTGTGTGTTCTAATTGAAAATCTAAATTCTTTTCGTCTATTGCTGATTGACATGCTTTATACGCTAAATCTAAGTTTTCAACATCAATATCGTGAAGGCAAATCGTAGATCCTTCTAAAACTTTTGACATTAATATATTACCTGCTGTCCCTAATCCAAAAATAAGAGATCCAGCACCAATTAATACAATTTTATTATTATTTACCACTTTCAATATCTCCAAATCTCTAATTATAATCAAAAAAAGTAGTATAGCATTTCAATTAATCGTTTTGGGAAATGATACAATCTAATATAATGTAGTTATGAATGTAAGAATAGGAAAAAATTCCTTATAGATCAAATCAATGAAAAGAATTAATATAGTTAAACAACTAAATTTGTATAGTATGTCATATAAGGAAAAAAAGATTCAACAATTAAGAAAAGGATATAATCCTATTGAAGTGGGACCTAATGAGAAGATGAATTCTATTTTTAAAAACACTTTTAAACCTTTAGTAGAGAAAAAAGATTTAGAATTTTTCTTCGAACTTTCAGAAACTAATGAACCATTGTTGAGAGCTTGGGGTTTTTTAGGGATATATCATATTCTAAAAGAAAGAACAATAGAGGATAATGAAAAGAAATCAAGATTTCACGAAATAGTTCAAAAATTGCTTAACGATAATAGCGAAATTTCCTATTCTGGTGGATCCACAGAGATTCAAATCTCGCTTAGAGACCACCACATAAGTAGGATTAGCGAATTAAAGGCGTCCCTAGTTTTTGATCCCGTTATGGATTATGTACAATCTTCAGAAAGTAAAAATACAGAAATTATAATTGAATTATTAGATAAAGTGTTATCCAAAATTCCAGACTCAAGAGTAGAGTCTCTAATTATAAAACATGCGACTAAAGTAATAAATAAAGATTTTGGATTGAAGCTACATATAATTAACGCTTTCGAAAATTTAGGGCAAAATATGACATTAACAGATAAAGCTGAGATAAGTGAAATTTTTAAGACCTATCTAAAAAATATAGAAGATGATAAAACGGAATTTGAGGAGGACAATGAGACAAAAAAGATAGAGATTAAAAATAGAAAAAAAAAGCTTCAAGAAACTATTTTTAGAATTGCTGCGGTATTAGATCTTGATTTAGAAGCAGAAACTATGCAATTTTTAGATGCCTTAACGTATCCTTACGAAGATCTTTACCAGATAGCAAAAAAATACAAAAATAACGAGAAATTTAAATCTATTCTTCTTAGAAAATTAAATGAGATTAATAATCCTAATTTTATCAAAGATATCCTTAGAGCTATTCTAATTTTAAAAGAAAATATCTCTAATTGGAAAGATATCGCTATAGATAATTTGAATAAATACCAAATTATTGATGGTGACTTAATAGTAGAGATGGAACAAGCAGATCTCTATAACGAAGATATGTTAATTGATTTTCTAAATGAAGGAGCTCCATGGCAACTTGAATTTCTTCGAGAATTTCTAGTAACCAATCCTGATAAATTAAACACTTGGTTAAATTTTCATAACGAATTTATAAAAGTCTTAACATCTTTCAAGTCCACAGAGGAAAGTTGGAGTAAGTATCCAAATTTGAAAAATAAGAAGGAATTGGTATTGAAGCTTCTAATTGACTTGGAATTGAGGGATATGATTGAATATTGTTTTGAAAATTATAAAAATTTGGATGACAAGCTTCTAAGAGAGCTTTGTCTATTTGCAATTATTAAGTTAGGAAAAGAAGAAATCCTTGTAAAATTAAAAAAATATATAGAAACAGATAAAGAATCTGCTGAATTTTTTAAGAAATTTTGGAGGAGTTTGCAAAATCGTGAGTGGCAATTCTATTACTAATTTTTTAATAATTAGGGTTTTTTTAAAATGAAAAACTCATACCCATAATAATCAGAGTATTTTCGAAACATCTCAATTTCAAGAGATATTTCATCAATCTGCATAAGTTTATCCTTATCATTGTTATACTTTTTTTGTAATTTCTTAATATTCTTTTCTAATGGTTTATAAAAATCTTCCCACCAGCTTGATTCTGGAAGCTTAAAATGCGATATAATCGTTAAATTCTTTGATTTTATTACTTCGAGATCTTCATTAATGTGTTTAATAGCAGGATATGCAGCCATCCAAAATTCATTAAGATCATCAGGTATGTCTTCTTTAAACCAACATGCTTCTGAAAGCACTAAGTATCCGTTCTTCTTTAAAAATTTTTGCCAATCTTCAAGAGCTTGCTCGAATCCATAGATGAATACTGCTCCTTCAGACCATATTAGATCAAAGTATTCGGGATTAAAGTTCATTTCAAGCATTGATTGATTCAAGGTTTCTATTTTATCAGCTAGTCTAAGATTTTGCGCTTTATTATTTAATGCATCAAGAAAAGGTTGATAATTATCTAATGCTATTATTTTGCCATCTATTGATCGAGCAAGTTCCAAGGTTTGCATTCCGACGCCACAACCAACATCTAAAATATGTGGATTTGAAGGTAAATCTGTTAGATATGACAATGCTTTTTTAGTAGATTCATTATCACCTGGTCCCTGTCTTGGTAAACTTCCAAAAAGTTCATAAATGATTTCCATTTCATAACACCTTAATTATTTTAATTTTAACACTTAATTTTTTGTTTAATCTATTTTTAATTTGTTAAGATGATGGTATTATTTATTATATTTAAATCTTTGTTAACTCTAAGTTATTTTAAGGACCTAAATTGAACTATCCCATGCTTCCTTAGCCAATTCATGAATATTGCTCATTAAATACTATTATCATAATTTAATAATCCTGTTATAGGCTACTTTATATATTAGTAGGTAAGAAGTTATCTGAAGTAATAAAATGTCAAGGACTTAAGAAGAGGCGAAAATGATTTGGATTACCCAATATGAAATGAGCTTTATAATACCATTTCTGTGGGAACGAATACCATAACTAGAGTCTTTAAATAAACTCGTCTCTTAAGCATACAATAAGAAATATTATCAAACTAATTTAAACTTATTCTATATAATAGAAGTTTATCTATATGTTCCTAATTTTATCTAATATT
>JBHLLE010000378.1:0-3499 GCA_048885945.1 Candidatus Hermodarchaeota archaeon
ATAACTCATAATGAATTTGTCAAATATTAGAATATAAAGATCGAATTAATATTCTCATCTAGGAATTTAATGCAATTTTTGCATTTTTTTTTATATTATTATTTAAAATATTTTATATTAGATGTTATGGATATTTTAATAGATATTTTACTTAGAAATTAAATGAAAAATGTATATCTAGACTATGCAGCAACCAGTCCCATGGATCCAGAAGTAATTAAAGAAATTGATATACATTTTAAGGATTCATTTGGGAATGCGTCAAGTTTGCACTCTTATGGTCAAAGAGCGCTGAATGTTTTAGAAAAATCGAGAGAAATTGCTGCAAAATTTTTAAACACTAAAAAGGAGGATATATTTTTTACATCTTCTGGAACTGAATCTAATAATTTAGCAATTAAAGGAATTGCTCTTAAAAATCGAAAACGAGGAAAACATATAATAACATCTAAAATTGAGCATCACGCAATAATACATCCTTGTCAATATTTAGAAAAACTTGGTTTTAAAGTGTCGTATTTAAATGTAGATAAATTTGGTATGATTAGTTTAGAGGATTTAAAGAAACAAATTAAAAGCGACACTATACTCGTTTCAATAATGTCTGCAAATAATGAAATTGGTACAATTGAACCAATTAAAGAAATAGGAGAATTGGCTGAAGAACATGATATTGTCTTTCATACTGATGCCGTCCAAGCGTTTGGTAAGCTACCTATTGATGTTGAAAAATTAAACATTGATCTTCTTTCTGCAAGTGCGCATAAATTGTACGGTCCTAAAGGAGTAGGATTACTTTTTATTAAAAATTCGGGTAAAAAGAAGGAAGGAGGAAAATATATTGAACCTTTAATTCATGGAGGGGGACATGAAAAGGGATTAAGGTCTAGCACTGAGAATATTCCAGGAATTGCAGGTTTTGCTAAAGCTATTGAATTATGTCAAAAAAATATGAAAGAGGAAGCACAAAGACTAACTTATTATCGAGATAAAATTATAAAAACTATTCGTGAAAATATAGAAGATGTTTATTTAAATGGGCATCCTAAGAAAAGATTACCCAATAATGTGAACTTAGGATTTAGATATATTGAAGGAGAATCAATATTGCTGAGTTTAGACATGGAAGGCATTGCAGTTTCTACTGGTTCTGCATGTTCATCAAAATCGTTGGAACCATCACACGTTTTATTAGCAATTGGTCAAAAACCTGAAGAGGCACATGGATCTTTAAGAGCTACTCTAGGCAGATTTACTACTGAAGAAGAAGTAAATTATTTTCTAGAAAAAATACCTCCTATTATCAATCGTTTAAGAAAGATGTCTCCCTTAAAGAAAGGAGTAAAATATCTATATGAAGAATCTCACTAAAAAATTCCATAAAGATTATAAGAAATAAAATTCGAATTGTTAAAGCAGTGATATAATGTATTCTGATAAAGTTTTAGAACATTTTCGTAACCCAAAAAATATGGGGGAAATGAAAGATGCAGATGCTATAGGCGAAGTAGGAAAAAATAAATGAAAGTCATTTATTTCCTAACATCCCGTCTGTGGCGATCTCATGTATATTTATATAAAAGTTACAAATAAAAATGGAAAAGATATTATAGACGATATATCTTTTCAAACTTTTGGATGTGGTGCTGCTATTGCTACTTCCTCAATGATTACAGAGCTAGCTAAAGGAAAGTCTTTAGATGATGCTGTACATATAACACGACAAGATGTTGCAGATGCTCTAGATGGCCTCCCTCCAATTAAAATGCATTGTAGTAATTTAGCAGCTGATGGATTACATAAAGCAATTGAAAACTATAAATCCAATAAAAAAAATAGAAACAAACCATAGTTATGTTTCTTGTATTCTTTGATCTTGAAGGTGTATTCATACCAGAGATCTGGATTAATGTAGCTATAAGAACTGGAATTGATAAGCTTAATTTAACCACTAGGGACATTAATAATTTTAATTTACTAATGAAGTATAGATTGAAAATTCTCAAGGAGTATCAAATTTCTTTAGAGGAAATTCAAAATATAGTAAAAAACATGGAATTAATTAATGGAGCAAGAGAATTCTACGATTGGATAAGAACAATTGCTCAAATTATCATTATATCTGACAATTTCATTGAGATCCTCTGGCCAATTATTGAAAAACTTGATTTTCCTTTAATTTTTTGCCATAATTTAGAAATCGATAAGAATAATATGATAACAAATTATCATTTAAGATTAAGAGATATGAAAAAAAAAACTGTAAAAATGTTCAAAAAATTGAATTATGATATTATTGCTGTTGGAGATTCTTATAATGATATTGGTATGTTATTAGAAGCAGAATATGGAATCTTATTTCGACCACCAGAAAAAATTGTTAAAAAGTTTCCTGAAATCCATGCTATAAGAGAATACACTCAACTTCAACAAGTACTAGCTAATCATCTTGGTCTTTGAGATTCCACGGTCATATGATGAAATTTTTGCACTTAATTTTAAATTTAAAAGAATAATTTCCTAAAAAGGAATAGATGATTACTTATGAAAATGGAAGATTTTATTAGATGCTTAAATTGTGGTAAAAATTTAGGTGATAAAGAAAAACTACAATCTCATTATTGTGCTGAATGCATTTTAGATTTAAAGTTTCAATTAAATGGATTAAATAGAGTAGAATTAGATACAAATTTACAAAAGATTTTAGATTTCTTTGTATCTGATGTAAGTGCTGCATTTTATAAAGATCCCGCTGCTCGAACACTTTTAGAAGTATTGACGAGTTATCCAGGTATTAAGGCAATTCTTTTACATCGGATAGCGCACTTTTTTTGGGTAATTGGAATGCCATACGTTCCTCGTTATATTTCAGAGATCGCCCGAGAATTGACAGGAATAGAAATACATCCAGGAGCATTAATTGGTAGAGATTTTTTTATAGATCACGGGGGTGGTGTTGTAATTGGGGAGACAGCTGAAATTGGGGATAATGTTACAATATATCAAGGTGTAGTACTTGGGGGAACAACAAAAGATCCAATTAAAAGACATCCTACTTTAGGTAATAATATTGTAGTAGGTTCTGGAGCTAAACTATTAGGACCTATAAAAATCGGAAATAATGTTAAAATAGGGGCTAATTCTGTAGTTATTAAAGATGTACCTCCAAATTCTGTCGTCGTTGGAGTGCCAGGAAGAATTATTGCACAGGAGGGCAAAAAAATTAAGAAGATTGATTTATATCACGGAGATCTACCAGATCCTTTGGCACTCACCATATCAACTATTAATTCTAGACTTGAATATCTTGAAAAAAATCTAGAATTGGTGCAAGACAAAACATTAAAGGTTTTTGAGAGATATTATGGCGAAAATGGGAGTGGAATATGAATCGTTAATATTTGTGATTTTAAAAAAAAATATATCACTCAAAATTAAAAAATAAATATGAAAATTTAACTTAAATTTTAATTTTATGTTAAACTTGCACTTTTCTTTA
>JBHLLE010000378.1:3509-4766 GCA_048885945.1 Candidatus Hermodarchaeota archaeon
TATTATTTCACTCAATATTATTTGCTATTAATTTAATTCAAAACTATGAGGATGAAAGAATTGGGAAGAGTATTTAATAATATAATTGAAACAATAGGCAACACTCCATTAGTAAGGTTAAATAGAATAACCAAAAACATTAAACCAAATATTTACGTAAAGATTGAAGCTTTTAATCCTGGAGCAAGCATTAAGGATAGAATATGCATGTCTATGATTGAAAAAGCGGAAGAGGAAAACATTATTGATAAAGATACTATTATTGTTGAGCCAACTTCTGGAAATACTGGTATTGGTTTAGCATTAGTGTGTGCAGCTAAGGGTTACAAATTAATTCTTACCATGCCGGAAAGTATGACAGTTGAAAGAAGAAAAATATTATTAGCGTACGGTGCAGAGCTTGTTTTAACACCAGCTAGCGGGGGAATGAAAGGTGCAATCGAAAAAGCAGAAGAATTAGCCAAAGATAATGATAAAGTGTTTATTCCTCAACAATTTAAAAATGAAGCAAACCCTGAAATTCATCGAAAAACCACAGCTTTAGAAATATATAATGATTTAGACGGAAAGGTTGAGGGTGTTGTTTCCGGAATTGGAACGGGTGGAACAATTACAGGTATTGGAGAAGTTTTAAAGAAAAAGATAGGAGATTATGTGAAAATGTACGCTGTAGAACCAAAAGATTCTCCTGTGTTATCGGGGGGAAGTCCGGGCCCCCACAAAATACAAGGTATAGGAGCAGGATTTGTCCCTGATGTTTTAAACACAGAAATTTATGATAGAATTATTCAAGTCGAATATGACAATGCCGTTAAAACCGCACGTAAGTTAGCTAAACTAGAGGGGATCTTTGTTGGTGTTTCAGCAGGAGCAGCAGCTTGGGCAGGAATATATGTTGCTGCAAATGATTTTCAAAGAGGAGATAACTTAGTTATAATATTACCTGATACAGGAGAGAGATATTTATCAACTGGACTATTCCAGGACTTGGCGCTTGAGTTAACTCAAGTTTAATTTTTTTTAAAACTATTTTTCTACAATATAATCAAAGTATATTTTCTTTTATTTATATTTATTAATTTATTTGTCAAATTGAGCTTTTTTGTATTCACTTTCTTCTACAAAAGATACTCCCATATTTAGATATAGTATAAAAATCTGGAAAATATAATATTATTTTTAGTAATTCAATAAAAAAAAAAGGAGTTTTGAGTGATTATTTTCTCTTTTTTCCTAAATAAAATCCTGTAAGAAAGG
>JBHLLE010000379.1:0-4743 GCA_048885945.1 Candidatus Hermodarchaeota archaeon
GATTAAATCTCCCAAGACTCTGTTGAATTTAGCAATATTCATATTATTAGATTATCATAATTTTTAATTGATTAAAATAAACAAATCAATTCACATATTTATTAATTGTTTAGTCTTTCAAGAAATCTTTAATTTAATTTTTTAGTGGAGTCCAATATTTAAATATGTGATAAAAATATAATTAAAGATTGATATTAGTATGATAAGAACCTTCTGATTATTTATAAAAAATTGGAAATTTCTATGAAATTCCAAAATTTATGATAATTTTCAATTTTTTTATTAGAAGAAAGACCAGCTCTAAGGTTATCAAGCTGTAAGCTCGTCGCCGAGTTCAAGACATACTTCATTTGTAATTTCTTTCCATTACATCGGAAGTCTTGAAGGAAGTTATCCCATAATATTCAAAATACTTGATTATCTTAACTTATTTACAGTAGGGACTGCCCTTTTTCAAACGAGGCTCAGAATCCTCGACTTGTGAGAACAACCACTTGTAAATATGTAGGGAATTTCCCTTAAGATTAAAGATTTTTTGAGTAATCACTTGAATAAAGGATGTCTAATGATGTGATCAAGTGAATGTGAATAGGTTCTATAGATTTAATGAATGATGAAAGATGTAGTTTATATTTTTTATCTCTCACCTGTTTTTACAATCTTTAATTAATATTAATCTTAGATTGTATTCTATTTAAAATAAGAGAGTGAAATAGTTTTTTTGAGTTTTATAATAATTAATAATATATATTCAATGCACTGTTGATAAAGTATAATTTGATCATTTATATTAAAAAATCGTATGTCAATCCCCTTTTCTTCTAATGAAATATCTAACTTAAGGAAGGTTATTGAGCAAAATAACTGGAAAATTCACGGAACTATTGAAAATTACTTTAGATATAGCATTCACAAAAATAAGATTATTATATTCACGATTAAATTTCCAGTTGTGTTTCCCGTTAAGTTAAATGTTCCCTTCGAAGTTGCGAGTTTTAAAATCTCTGTAGCATTTAAACTATGGAATTTAGATCAAAACTCATATAAAACGCTTATATATTTTATGAAAATGCTAAAAAGCCTTGCAGCTCAAGTTTCTATGGAACACAACTTTATTTTTACTGATAAAGAAAAGAAGAACTTGCTTACTATATTGAATACAATTATACCGGAAATAATAAAGAACGAAAACGAAAAAGCATGGATAAATCGCATTAGAATTTCGTTAATGAATAAATTAGATCTATTTAAAGAAGTCAATCCAAAGTATATGAACATAATTAGAAATTTAATTAACCAAATAAGATTAGAGCCAACATTTAATCAACCTTGGGAGTTAAAAGAAGGATTGCCAAAATTGAGAACATCTGAAACCTTGTTTTTCTCAAGTAATGAACCATTCGATGAATTTATAATTTTAGAAAAAGAACATTTAACCTATTTCAAAGACCTAATCTACAATAAGTTTTATATTAGAACATTCTTTGATTCTTATACTCCGTTAATTCTTTTAAATATTTATTCTAATAACTCAAATTTTAAGTTAGAGTTATATTTTGAAAACTGGATTAAATTTGCCCGTCTTCTTTTAAATTCCTTGATCGAAATAATTAATGCAGGAGATATTAACTCAAACGAATTAGTAATCTTTAGACCTGAAAAAGAACTTATCTCCAATGGATTTGAAGAGAACGAAAATAATTTCCCATTGTCAGCATTACATTACGAAAGTTATCTTTCGAAAGAATTATACCCAATCCATACTGATCTATTTGACTCTCCCCCTACCGCTTTTGAGGAACTCGAATCCCTAAATTATATAACTGACGCTGAAGAATTAATTCAAAAATACAAATTTAAAGAAGCCTCAGCGTTATTAGAAGATTCTCTTAAAGTGTTCAATAAACATCAACAAAAAAAAATTGTTGTTGAACTATTGCTTCAATTGAGAAAAGTTGCTTCTATATTAAACCAAGATAATATTGCGATTAATTATTTGAAAAATGCTTTAGAAGTTGCTAAATCGGGAGAAATCCCAATAAAACAGATTTTGAGAATTAATTATCAATTAGGTAAATTATATTTTAGAGATGGTGATTACGAAAATTCTATTATTCATTTTAACATTATTCATAAATTTCTAGATAAAGAAGAAACATCTTTGACTCCTATTAAAAAATCTGAATATTTAGGAATGTCTTCTCTTTATATTGGAATAATATATCTAGAGCAAAACAAAATTGGTGAGTCGAAAAATTATTTTAAGAAAGCATTTTACATAGGTAATAACGAATCTTCAAAAGTTAAATTGAAATATCATCTTTATCGTGCTAGATATTATAAAAATAAAGGAAAAACATCTCAAGCATTAAAACTACTTAAAAACGCATTTTCAGGTGTTAAATTAGGAGAAAAAGAATATCAGAATATTTTAGTAGATTTATTACTAGAACTTTCGGAATTTTATGTGCAATATAGAAAAGACACTAAAAAAGCTTTTTTTTATTTAGATACCGTTGAGAAGCTTATTTCCTCAAGAACTATTCCTGGAATACATAGATCAATTAGGTGGAATCTTTTAATGTGTGATTATTACAAATTTCTCTTGAAAAATAGTGATAATGCGGCTTATTATCTCTCACAGAGTAGAATATTGAAAGCTCAGCTTAAAACAATAGGTGTTTTAGATTAATTGATTATTCAAAATAATTTAAAAAAAGATATAGGGGAATTATAAAAGTAAATATTTTGGGGATTCAAGACTCTTAATTAACGTCCTTTAGAAAAAGTGGACCTTTTAGCTGCAATAGAGTCTGTTTGACCACCAAATTTACCTCCGAGAATTCTCTTATTATAGAGTTCTCGATATCTCGTTCTTGGTGGCTTTTTACTTTTAGAATTTACTCCTGTTCTTTCCACTTTAGGCGTCTGCTGACGCACTTTTCCAGCTTTAGTTAATGAACCGTGAGAACCAGGCATTTTAATCAGTATTTCTTATTCTATTTTTTTTATAATCTTATTCTCTTTTATAAAAAAACATTATAAACACTTAAATTTTATTATTTTTAAAAATTGGTCTCCACTTTGTTTATTATGTTTTATAATCATTTCATTACTAAAATTGATGCTTCTTAAAATTAATTTATTGAGTTTAAAATGTCTAAAGAAGAAGAAAAAATAGAATTTGGACAAAAGAATATCTCTTGTTTTGCATGTGGACAAGAAATCAATGAGGAAACGGAAATATGTCCGTACTGTGGAACTAAACAAGGTAAAGTGAGCGAAATTCCTAAAGACTAAAAAATAAAATCAATTGTGATATTAAACTAAGTCTAAGGTGATAATCGTTTCTTATAAACTAATAAAACAAACTTCGATTTTAAAATTAAAAGTTTTAAATACTTAAGAATTTATGTCACCATTTAATAGACCAACCAAATAACATAATATTACTAAATGAGTCACCATAATCTCAAACGTAAAACTGCTATAAGTATATGGATATTAATAATCCTCTGCATTCTTATATTTTCAATAATTGGTTCTCTTTACATAACGTGGTTTTGGATTATTTTTTTACCTTTATCTTTCTTGTTAGTTGTTGCTTTTCAAGCAATGTCCGAGCATTTTTGGACTCCTAAAAAGGTATGTCCTAGGTGTAATTTTCCGATTAGTGTCTATAGCGAATATTGTAGAAATTGCGGTTTACAGTTGATTAAAAAATGTCCTGATTGCGGAAATTATATAAAAACAGATAAATTGCTATGTGATAAATGTGGTCATAAATTCATAGTATCTGAAGAATTTAATAAACCTATTGAGTACCAAACGATTCAGAAAGGCGTTCCTTTACCCGTGATAGCGAATTTTTGCCCAAATTGTGGCCATAAACTAAAAGATGAAGATAAAACTTCAGAAATATGTCCGTTATGTGGTGGAAAAATAGAATAAGTTAAGTAATTTAATTTAATCCTCAAAAAGCAGCTCAATTAAAAGTTTCTTCCCTCCTAACGAATCATAAAAAGTATAAGAAAGAGCTATATTTAAAATCGTGGCTCCAGCCCAATCGATTATTATTATCCATAAAGGAGCTCCGAAATACGCTAAATGTAGAAAATATGCCCCATAAAACCATATAGTACCTATAAAAAAAAATTGAGGGATCCATTTTTGATATAAAGTCTCTCTCTTCTTTTTAAGTATATATATATCGATTACAAATGGAGTAATATGTACATAATCCCAAAATAGTTGGTATAAGACTACGCTTAAAAAGATAATAGTACCTGCTGAAATAAATGACATATATACTAAAAAAGAGTTTAAATAAGGATTATCGCGATAAATAAGCCATGCTATCGAAAACGAGAAATACCATTGAGTTAGAGTAGCAATGCATATATTTCTATCAGGATCTCCGTGTTTTATATCTGGTCCGAACATCCTTACATCAAGGGGATTCCAATTCATTGGAATAATAAACTGATAAATTAATGAGATGGTAGTCGCTATAATTGTTTGTATAATTGTTATTGTTTTAAGATTTAGTTCCTTAATTTTCTTCATATAACTTACAATATTGAAAATCTCTTAATTCATATTTTTATGTAAAATTATATAAAACTTTTTAATTATCTTTTAAAAAAAAAGGATTATAATAGAATTTGAGTTTAAATCATTGATTATTTTCTTCTTGAATAGACTTTTTCTTTTTCATACGGGCAATTAAAAATGAATCAGGGA
>JBHLLE010000380.1:0-4736 GCA_048885945.1 Candidatus Hermodarchaeota archaeon
TTAAAATTAAAAAAACCAACGCCACCGTATTCAGCAATGTCCATATTTCCTTTTCTATTCTTATAAGGATGATAATGAGTTAATTTATTTGCTACAAGAAAATCTGTTAGGTCTCCCACTTCATCTGCTTTATAATTTCCATGGTCTGATGTAATTGCAATAACAGTATCGTTTAAATAACCCATCTCATCCAACTTCTTAATTAAGTATCCTATAACCTTATCAATATGTAATAAATTCAATTTATATATTTTTGAATCGAATCCATACACATGCATTAATAGATCAGAAGAAATAAAGCAAATTTGAGATGCTAAAGGAGGTTCATTAAAGTCAAAAAACTTTTTTGGACTTTTAAAAGTATTTAATAACTTCTGTGTAATTATTGAATTTGCTCTAATCATTATCCTTTTTGTACTCCGTAAGTACATTAAAATAAGATAATACATAGCAAGTTTAGTCTTTCTCTCAGGGAAGAAATATTTTGCGCCCTTATATAAAAATTGGCTTATACTAGCAGTATTCTCATCACCAACCATTTCAAGGATGGTTTGACAATTATGACCAATATCTTCGTTCAACTTATATATTTGCATATCTTTAGCAGTATAATCTCTAAGAAAAGGAGGTTTAGTATCACGTCCCATCCAATTTGCCAAAGGTATTCCATGACATAATTCTTTACGAAAATCTCCTGTGTATGTGCCAGTAGTAATGGATATTTGAGTAGGATATGTAATGGAAGGGAAATCTGTTATACAATTCTTAGAATATATCCCATTTTCCATTAATTTTTTAAAATTAGGGAGTAATCCCTTATCAATGAAATCAAAAAAATGCTTAGATCTAACATCATCAATTACACATAGAATTATGCGATTTATTTTATTCATAATAAATCAGAAATGAAAAATATGAAAATAATTGAGATTTTATTGTATTATACTGTATTTGTTAAAATATGTTTATGTTCATATTCTTTTCTGTTGATCGTTTTAAATATTAAAAAACTTAGAAATTGAATTCCAGCCATAATCAACATAATCCAGAAGAATGTTAAATAGTATTCATCATAAATTACTGAAAAGGTAGTGATAAGTACACTCGTGATAGCCATTCCTACAGATTGTCCTAGATTCAAACAAGAAATCACAATAGCAAAATAGGTACTATTCAATTCGGGGTATTGCTTTGAAAGGTCTCCCCTTATAGATTGATATGATGCAGTTAAAGCTCCTTGTGCTGCGCCTATTAAGAAGATCATAATACCCGCAAGAATGTAAGGACCGCGAAATAGGACACATACTATTAAAAATGGAATATACGTTATATTTGCAATATATACGGCTAATCTTCTATTTTTATCAGCAATTCTTCCAGTTACAATACTTCCTACAATCACTCCTCCCCCATTAATAGCACCTAGAAGAACATATATAAGGAAAGCCTCTAAAGCTACACCCTCTAAGGACAAAGAAGTAACTGGACCAGATATTGGACTTTTTGGAGCGTATAATAATATTAAAATGGTATAAGCAATCCCAACAATTCCATAGGGAATAGAATCTAAAAATGAAAATGAAAATACTTTCCAATTCTTACCCTTACTAATAATTTCTTTCATATTGCTCCAAACTTGTACATTTTCAGGTATAGGACGCTCTTTAACATAAAAAGGAAAGATGCATGAAATGATTAAGAGAAACCCTTCGAATACGAACAATAACGGAATAGCATCAAAAGCTAAAAATAGAGCACCTAAAATAATACCTCCACCCGCATTTCCAAATAAGTTCATAGCCCAGGTGTAGCCTTGTACTTTACCTAGATTCTCCTTAGGTGTAACATCCAATATTAATCCATCTAGTGAGGTGTCAGCGATCGCAATACCAATATTCCACATAAGAGCACAAAGTAGAATATAATCAAGAATGGTATCTTCTGATTGTAAATCTATTGTAAATCCAGTAATGACAAACCAAATCCCAGCATATATACCAAAAATTAGAATCCATAATTTTCTGCGACCAAATCTTTCTGAACCAAATTTATCATTCATTATTCCAATTAGAAATTTTAATGCCCATGGAATAACTGTAATTGAAAAGATGCCTAAAATCACTGCTAAATCTATTTCCATAATAGTAATTAACCAAAATGGAATTACTATATATTGTATCCCATTATATAACCCTTGAGCTAAGTAGAAAAAAGAAAATATGTAGGGGTAGGACTTTTTAAATTCCAAATCTTCTTGAATATCCATAGTAATAATTATACTCTTCTATTAATAAATATTCAAAAAATCATGGTTTTATTTTACTAACCATCTTTTAAAAATCTTTCAGGAACTAGCAACGAAAATTAAAAATAGAGCCCCCGGGGGGAGTTTCATAACGATGCGAGAGCATTGTCATTTTGAACCCCCGACCTTCCGATTACAAGTCGGATGCATAGTCCTGCGATTAGAAGATAATAGTAGTTATACCGCTAAGCTACGGAGGCATTTTTTGATTATGATATTAAGTTTTGTATTTATTAATAATTTTTTGCTATAGGCTCAATTAATTTCTTTAAATACGGTATTACAATTTCTTTTGTATCATCATCATTAATTAGAATTGAAAGCCTAGTGAGATTAGCACTTTTAATTTGGCGGTTACATATATTTAAATATTTTAGAGAATTATTTTTTTACAAATTTTATTACAAAATTGTTAAATCCAAAAATTAAAGATAATACTACAAATATGTTAGTATTCAAATTTAAGAATATAATTATATAGAGATGTGAAATCGTATGTTAAATGAAGAATTAATATCTATTACCTTTTTATTACGACTTCCAGAAGAGATTGGATTTGCTATTTCGATAGGGTTTTTAATTAGTCTGGGCGTAATTGGAGTAATTCTATTAATAGGGTATATAGTTGGAAAGACACTAAGTAAATCTTTTGTAGCGAGAGTTATTCTTGGATCACTTTTTATTGCAATTTCAATTATCTTATTACAATTTCGATATCTAGGGACAAGTTCCGTATTTATTGGAATATTGCTTTTAGTGGTGGGTTGTATTGGGATTACCCGCGTATTAATAGATAAAATAATAGCTTCGAGAAAAATGGATCAAGAGGAAAAATCATAAGATATAAGCTCAATTTCAAAACTTGCGGATTTATTGAATTGATATAAGTAGAATGGAATAGTTCGGGACTGTATCTTTACAAAGTAAGTCAAACCTTTATCCTTTTATAGATAATTTCACCACTTGCTTTATTGCCCCAAATGAAAGCAACCATTGATGAGGTACTATCATAAATTACTTGATCTTCTAGAATTCTTTTACGCCATTCTCTATCTAACTTAGATTTTATAAAATGTTTCTTATAGAATTTTTTATCATAAGTTGCTTTAAATCCTATAAATCCTAATAACGCTTTCATATGATCATCGGGATCTTTCTTGTTAGTTACGGTGTCCTTGATTCTTTGTAATAATTCATTTCTAACTTCTGTATCAATTATTATATGCTTCTTCCCCTTATTTTGTACTGTTCCTTCTGCTTCTAATTCGTTCCACAATTGTGCTTCTAATTTTTTTTTTTTAGATAAACTAATCTGTTGTATCACAGATACAATATTTTTTCTCTCATCTGTCAAAATGTCTAAAATCTCATCTAAAATAGGTATGTCTGTAGGAGTCTTATCTATGTGTACAACTTCGGTATTTACTTCTGGTATAGGTCCTTTAGACCTAATCCGCCTGTCTGGTTTTTCTTCAATAGCTATTCTATCATGAAGAAACAAATCGTTCAATATTGCTCCAGAAAATATAACCCTACGAATCCATCCTGCTTTACTCCATTGAAGTTTCCCCTTATTTTCTTTAGGGAGGATTAATAGTAATTCTTTACATAATAGCATTTTCAACTTAGTTTTATTCGATTTTTTTGAAAATTGAAGATTTCTACATTATTGTAGAATCATTTACATAACTTTTAAGCTTTTTTCCCTTAGAATTAAGGAATAGATATATAAAACAGAGATCTATTCAGAAGAAGATATAGATGATTTCTTTGATATTCTATTAAAAAAATCAGAGTAATAATTTCAAAAAATTTAAAACTCTGAAAGTAAAAATGTATAAATTATTAATTTTGTGGTTTTGATTAGGTATAAAAGTAAACACAAATAATTAAAAGTTTAATTGTCTTTTTGATACCCATCAGTATAACTGTTTTGATTTTAAAAAATTATCTATAAATTTCAGTATATAGAGAATTACAATTGAAAATATTGAACTAATTATGCCTTTTACAAAAGAAGAAGTAACTAGATTGGCTTTTAAAATCTATAAGGAAAATGAGAATATAGAAAAATCTATATGGCGTTTGGCTCAGCTTTGCGTTACAATTAATAAAAACGTAAAGAATGGATACGATATTAAACCATTGGAGACTGATAATTTAGTTTTATTAATTCGAGAGGACGTTGATGGGGTTTTAATTAAACCTTCGGAAGAGGAAATTCGGCAAGTTGCGGAAATTATCTATCATGAGAATCCATCAAAAAGCCAACTTGATTGGTACATAGCAGAAAAACAGCTTTTATTAAATGAGATTAAGAGTATAATTGCTAAAAATAGGACTTAAAAAAATCCTTATTCTTAATATTGAAGTTATTATTTTAATTTGTATTATATTCTAAATTATTTATAAAACAATTTTTGTATGATTT
>JBHLLE010000381.1:0-4729 GCA_048885945.1 Candidatus Hermodarchaeota archaeon
ATAGAACGTCCTAAATGAGTTGGTTTATATTTGAGACTCTCTTTAGTTCTAATTAGTTTTAAATTATGTAATTTTTTAATAAAATAATCTAGTTCGTAATTATTATTAATAAGTAGATTATAGAAACTATAAATATTATTATATTCTATAATTTCACTGTACATCGAAATATATGCCAATAATTCTGTCAATGACTTATTTTCATTTTGTTCTAATTCAAAATCTTTTATTTTACCATTTAATAATCTAATTGCTATATTTTCTTCCGTAATTTTCATTTTTGGATTATATACTTTTCCAGGTTCTACGAGTAAATACGCGTAACCTAAATCGTGTTTCTTTAATCTGCCTGCTCTCCCTAACATTTGCTCAAACTCCGCTACAGTTAACCATTTAATCCCCATAGCTAATGATTCAAAAATTACTTGGCTAGCAGGTAAATCTACTCCTGCAGCTAATGCGGCAGTGGCGATTACGCCTGAAATCCTCTGAGATTGAAATTCTAGTTCAATTAATTTTCGCTCTTCGTTCGTTAAACCACTATGATATGCCCTGACTTTCATTCCTCTTTCTAGAATGTATTTGGAGATTGATTCACACTTTTTTCGAGTATTTGTAAATACGATAGATTGACCTTTATAACCATAATTCGAAGTTTGAGAATAGGTCGATTTAATTAATTTTAATATATTTCTATGTTTCATATTTTCGTTTAGACATAATAATAAATGCCGTTCAATAGGAACAGGACGATTATTGTACTGTACTAATTTACAATTAAGCTTTTTAGCTAGTGTTTTTGGCTCACCTATAGTAGCACTAAGATATAGATATTGTGATTTTTGAAATATTGACTTTAATCGTGCGATAAATCCATCTAATAAAAATCCCCTTTCAGGATCTATTAACACTTGAATTTCGTCAATAACAATGGTACTAATTTGCCCTAACTTTTCTTTATTTCCACTTCTTAAGATATAATCAATTGCTTCATAGGTCGCCACAATTATATTTGCGTCGTTTAAATCTTCTAAAAATGGCTGTTCTCCCTTCTCTAATAACGATTCTCCAACTCTTTTCACTACTTTTAACTTTAAATGTTTATATTTTTTTGTAAATTCATCCGTTCTTATATTGGCTAACGCAACAATTGGAACTAAATATAGCATCTTCTTTTTTTTATCTTTAAATAATTTAGATACTCCTGCTAACTCCCCTATTAATGTTTTACCTCCAGAAGTAGGTGCCATTATTAATTGATCTTTATGTTCACTTAATAAACCGTTTTCAATAGAAATTGCTTGAATAGGTAATAATGTAGTAATTTTCGCGTTTTCAAGAATCATTATAAAATCTGTGGAAATTAGGAGATCCTTTACTTTTACATCTAAATATTTCTTACTTATTTTAGGGCTTTTTTCAACATCATAAATCGTGATTTCTTTGTTTTTAACAGGATTAAAATCAGCTTTAAACGCTAAAAGGACCTTTTTAACATCTCGAAATTTTAAAATCATATGTTTAAAAAAATTTTTCAACTTAAGGTTTATTTTTCTGTCAGAAGGTAAAAGACCAGTTAATTCTGCTTGCTTCAATACTAATTCTAAAGCGCAATCGGAACAGATAATGTTCTCCTTATAAGATTTAATTTGATTTCCCTGATCTAATAAATTAAACTTTCCATTCTCTAAACAAGTCTTACAGAAGGTCATAGTTTTTATTTTGCTTTTATCGTACTGAAAATTCTTTAGCATTTCTAAAATGGGATCAAATTGTTTCAAATCTGTTTGCTTAGAAAATGCTATAAATTTATTTTCTTTCGCTAGGATAAATTTATTAAAAAGGCGAGGATTAACGGGTTTAATCGTTCCATCCTTCTCTTTTTTTGAGAATTTTAAAGGACGCATTTTATTCTTTATGTCTAACCCAAATAGAACATTTCCTTTAAAAAAAGGTTCACTTATGTAAGAAAAAGAGCTTTTCTTTTCATTGTATAATTTTAAGTAAAAAAAATATACCTCAAAAACTAACTCTTTCTTAGAAATATGACTCTTTTCTATAACAACAAAATAATTTTTCAAAGGATTGGTCAAATAATTGCACTACTAAGCTTATTTCTTATACAAAAAGAATGATACGAATAAATAAAAATTTTAGATTAAAAGCCAAAAATGGTTTTAATTTGGTCGTATATTTCTTTAATTTGTCGTAATTTAGCCTCATCACCAGCGTCTAGATAATATTTTATCCATTCAGCTACCCCTCCTTGTTTAATCCAATCAAGAAAGTATTGAACCGCTTGTTTATCTGCTTCTGAAATTTTTATCAACCTTATTTTTTTTATTCTTTAAAATTAATGTTATAAAACATATATAAAAGTATTCGTGTACTTAAGTATATATATAGTTTTATCCAAAATAAATTCAATTAATTAATTTTTTGAAAATGGGGTTTTAAAAATTTGACCGATGTAAAAATAAAAACACCTAATCTCGACGATATCTTCGAGAAATGGAAACAAAGCGCTGTGAGAAAAGACAGAAAGAAAATGGATAAACAATTTGGAACTAAAGGTTCTGTTTTTTCAATAGATGCAATTTCTGCTGCGGAATATGTAGTTCCACCTGCTCTTAAAGGAGCCGCGATTTATTTCGCCATAAAAAAGTCTGTAGAACCTGTAAAATTTAAAGAAGAAGAGACTGTAATGGCACCACGCGTCAGCCGAACGACTTTTTATTCCTTTAAGAAAGGCGATGTTCTTAAAGATAACTGGAAAGGGGATGAAGCAGTTCCAATGGAAAATACTATAACTGCAGTTCCTTGCAAAAATTGCGGTGGAAAAGGGTATATTGAAGATAAATGCAAGACGTGCAATGGCAAAGGTAAAGTAGAAGATACTATAATTGTATTAGAAGGAGAAAATCAAGATAAACAAAAAAAACCTTTTGAATACTCTTGCGCAAATTGCTTTGGAACAGGAAAAGTCCAAAATCCATGTAAAGAATGTGGAGGTCATAAAAACTTATATAAATACCAAATCTTACCTGTACCATTTAAGAAAGTTGTGACAGGCGTTCCAGTACTTCACAGTAGTTTACAGACGAGATATGAAAAACAAATGGGAAAAGATCTTCAAGAACTTATTGAAAAAGTCGAAGGTATTAAATTTAATAACTTCAAAGATCTCGAAGATAAAGCAGAAGGTTCCTTAGGATATTGGGATAAAGACGTGAGGAAGACAGTAAGTGCTGCGGGAAGCGATCATAAAAATTATGAGAAAGATAAAGATACTCAAATTGTGTCTCAGATTTACCTATTTCCTATGATTCGATTAAATTGTAAATCTAAAAAGGGTAAAAGTTTTGAAATTTATAGTATAGGATCTGAGAATAATTTTATGATTTATTCTGATTTTCCATAATGAGATATATATAAATTTTTATTTTTTTTCATTTTATTTATAAATAATATGCCAGAATTACCGGAAGTTGAAACATTTAAGAGATATTTTGATTCTACTTCATTAAATAAAAACATAAATGAAATAATGGTAAGAGATAATAGAGTGCTTAATGTAGAAGAAAATAACTTCAAAATAAAAATAATAGGAAAAACTTTCAATTCTTCTCAAAGACATGGCAAATATTTGTTTGTAGACCTAAATTCTATTTTCCTTGTATTTCATTTTGGTATGACTGGTGATTTTGAATATTTTAGCAAAATAGACGAGGAACCAACCCATAGTAGAATTTTGTTTAAATTCCAAAATGATGATTACTTGTCTTATATTTCTCAAAGAATGTTCGGAAAAGTTGATCTTACAGAAAAAGTTGAAACATTCATAAAAGAGAAAAAACTAGGTCCAGACGCTTTTAACATGACCTTTCAAGATTTTAAATCTGCTCTCAAAAAACGTTCTGCGTATGCGAAATCTGCATTAATGGATCAATCAATAGTTGCTGGAATCGGCAACATTTATTCAGATGAGATTTTATATCAAGCAAAAATTCATCCAAAAACAAAAATCAACAAGCTTGACGAATTAAAATTAAAAGAGTTATTTGACATAATTAAGAGAGTACTCAAATGTGGAATCGAAAAAAAAGGTGAATTAAGTACCTATCCTAAGAATTATATAATACCATATCGAAATAAAAAGGGAATCTGTCCAAAGTGTACTGGTAAAATACAAAGACTTGAAATATCTGGTCGGCACGGATTTTTTTGTCCATCTTGTCAAATTCAAATTAATTAATCAATCAAACTTTAATAATTAATATGAAATCAGTTATTCTTTCGTGGAGTGGTGGAAAAGATAGTGCTCTTGCACTATATTATCTAAATAAAAAAAAATTCAACATAAAAACATTATTTACTACTATTTCCATTGAATATAATAGAGTAAGTATGCATGGTATTCGAAAAGAGGTTTTACTAAAGCAAGTAAAATCAATTGGCTTACCACTTCATATAATCTCATTACCTAAAAATGTAACTGATGAAGAATATGGAGAGATAATGAAAGAAGAAATGGTATCTTTCAAGTCTAATTTAATTGATTATGTGGTTGCTGGCGAGGGGGAAGAGTATATTCTTCATATCGCGCAGTTAATAGAAGGCGGGGACAAGAACAAAACAGTATTTCATAAGAAGCGGTTAGATTTAGAGAGTTTACCTTTAGCTGATTATAGTTTAGATAGTAACATTGAAAGATTTATTAGTAGTTACT
>JBHLLE010000382.1:0-4726 GCA_048885945.1 Candidatus Hermodarchaeota archaeon
GGACACTTTATCGAATTCAATTCTATAAAACAAAGCGGGTAAAGCAAAACACAGAGTTAAAGAAAAAATAGAATTCCCTATAACATTGCCAACTGCAATATATGGTCGATTATTTATTGCGGCGATTACAGACGCAATAGATTCTTCAGGATCAATTCCTAGAACCAATAAACCGATAATAAAAGGTGAAACATTATACATTACACAAATATCTTTCAATTTATCAATAAATATATCAGCAGCAAAAAAAATAATTAAAAAACCACCAATAAACAATCCAATCCAAAAGAAGACATATATCATTATCGATTCTCTTTATCTCTTTTAAATATAATATAACTTATTCTACATTCCTTTTATTTAATAGAATAAATTAGTTATCCTGAAAATTTTTCTTAAAATGAATTTTAGTAAATAGATATTAAGATAAACATAAAAATTGTAGGAAAAAAATCATAAAATAGATAGACCAAATAAGTATAAAAATCTCACATATAAAAAGCAAATTAATTTCTAATTCTTCTAAACTAAAGTTAATTATTTTAAGTAGAACAACTTTTTTATTCATATTCTAGTTTATTCAAAATATATTTTTAGAAATTTAAAATTTAAGAGTTAAAAAAATGTACATAGCATCTTTAGATTTGGGAACAACAGGATGTAGAACCTTTATTTTTAATTTAGCAGGTGAAATAATTGCAAGTCATTACCAAGAATGGGAGAGTTATTATCCAACTCCGTCGTACGTAGAACAAGATGCTAATGCCTGGTGGAATTCAATCAAATTAACTACTGAAGCTGCAATTAAAAAGAGCGGAATTGATAAAACAGAGATAGTAAGCGTTTCTGTTACCAATCAACGAGAAACTATTGTTCCAATAGATATAGATGGGAATCCCATTCACAACGCGCTGGTATGGCAAGATAGACGTACTACTGATCAAGTCGAATTTATTAAAAAAAAGATAGGACCTGACAAGATTTATAAAACTACGGGTTTAACGATTGACCCGTATTTTTCAGCGACAAAAATACTCTGGTTTAAGGATAAAAAGCCAGAAATTTACAAAAGGACCCATAAATTCCTTCTAGTTTCAGATTTTATCATATATAAATTGACTGGTCGTTTTTATACGGATTATTCTAATGCTTCAAGAACTATGCTTTTTGACATAAACAATTTAAAATATTCTGAGGAACTCGCATCTGAGATGGAAATCGATCTTGATAAAATGCCACAAGCAGTTGAAAGTGGGATTGATATCGGAGAAATTGTAACCGAAGAAACAGATTTTGACAGGAAAACGCTAGTCGTTTCTGGCGCTGGAGATCAACAATCGGCAGCATTAGGAGTGGGAGTGGTATCTCCGGGGGAGATCAAATGTACAACTGGTACGGGTAGCTTTATTTTAGCGTATTTACAAGAACCAAAATTTGATCCTCAGAAAAGAGTTTTATGTAGCTGTCACGCAGTTCCCGGAGTATGGGTTCAAGAAGCTAGTATCTTCACATCTGGAGCAGTATTGAGATGGTTTAGAGACGAGATTGGACAACCAGAGGTAATGGCTTGTGAAGAAGGACAAGATCCTTATGAAATTATGACTTCTGAAGCAGAAAAATCACCAATCGGCGCAAATGGATTAATGCTAATCCCTCACTTCATTGGAGCAGGTGCACCTCATTGGAATCCATACGCGAGAGGAGTTATTTATGGATTATCCTTAGGACATCAGAGAAAAGATCTTTATCGAGCAGTAATGGAAGGTGTAGCATTTGAAGTTAAAAAGAATATCCAAGTATTCAAAGAATTAGGGATTGAACCTAAGGAATTACTATTAACTGGCGGCGGCTCTCGTTCTGATTTTTGGAATCAAATTTATGCTGATGTGTTAGGGATTACATGCGTAAGAAATGTTATAGAAGAGGCAACTTCTTTAGGTGCGGCAATTTTAGCAGCTTCAGGAGCGGGTTTATTTCCAGATATAGCAAAAGCAGCTGAAACTCTATGCAAAGTAGATAAAAAATGGGTTACTAACGAAAAAAATCACCAAATATATGATAAATTATATCAATTTTCCTATGATTTCTACAATTTATTAAATACTAATGGTATGTATAATAAATTTAATAATCTTAATCAAATTGAAGATTCCGAATAAATTTTCATTTTTTTTCTTATCTAAGTATTTTTAAATAATCTATAATTAAGAAAAATGATTTTCTTCTATTTTTTTCTAATTTCAAATCAGCATTAATCGTCATAAAAAATAAAATTTATTAAAAACTCACAATCAATTTTATATATCTAAAAAGTTATTTTTTCAATAAGTTAAAATAATAAATTAATTTGAAATCTGTATGAGTGAAACGTATTCAAATAAACAAAGAAAAATAGCCCTTGGATTATATATATCAATAGTAGTGGCATGTTTAGTAACCATCGGAGGAATTGTGTATACAATTGCAGATCTCATCATGGCAACTGGAAAAATGGAGCTATTTATTGGTTTAAATTTTGGTTATCAGGTAGCAATAGTCGGAGCGTTATTAGCGGGTTTATTCTTTTTAATAGTCTATTTTTTTGGTTTGTATAAAAAGGGAGTTAATTTAATTTTAAAAAATATTTTTCACAAAAGATATTATAACGAAAAACACGCTAAAAGAATTGGCGTAAGAATTGCCGCTGGTGCTTTAATGTTTTCAATTTTTGCAATTATTATTGGATTAATGTTTGCGGTGCTCTATGAGCTTTTTACTAGTTCTCCTGGTAACGATACTTTACCTTTAGCGACTATTTTTACTACTTTCTCTCAAGGAGCAATAGTTTTAACGATTGGAATATTTCTCTTCATAATCATAGGGCTTGTTTTCGCGTTAAACTACCTTTGGTATAATGGTTATTATATGATTTTAAAGCTCATAACTGACTTAGAAGAAGAAGCTTAATTTTCTAATTTTTTTATTTTTCTAATTAAAAGTCAAAAAATCACGAGTCTTTTCCTCTTTAAATTCCTTTTTTATTTTAATTAAAATTAAGTAAATTTATTTTTTAGATATTGCTGTCAGATGTCTGTTAAAGTCGGAACTATTTTTAATTTCAATCAATTACCAGATGTTGCAAAATTTCCTTTTGTAATCAATAAAAATAGAAATGGTATTTTAGTTAGAAAAGGTTTGTTTGTTTATACTAAATCAAGCGAAGGATTTTTAATAGGGACTATTGAAAAAATAATATTACTAAATGAATATTTTTCTGATGCTTTAACAATAAAAGCTTACAATAGCAACAATAATCCAAACATCTTAAAAGGACTTTTTCCTAGCGATGATTTTGAATTTGCTATAGCAATTGTAAAATGTCTAGGAATAATTCAATTTGAAAACGGTAAAAATAAAAAAATCAAACACATCAAAAGAATGGCCTTTCCAGCGAGTCCTGGAGCAGACGTCTATTTGGTAGAAGAGAAAGTTCTAAATGCTTTTATTGGATTTAATATTAATAGTGGTTTAAATCTTGGAAACATTAAAGTATCAAATTTTAACGCTAAAATAGATATGGATCGTCTACTTAACAAACATTTTGCTATCCTATCTATTTCTGGAGGAGGAAAAAGTTATCTTACTTCAGTCATTATCGAAGAATTATTAACTAGAGAGAATCCCGCTCCCGCTATAGTACTAATTGATGTCCACGGAGAATATCTCTATTTAAACGATATACCTGAATTAAAGAATAAGGTTAATATTCAAGATATTTCCTATTTCCAAATAGCCGTTCCTAAATTAAATGCGTGGTGGTTTAAAAAATATCAAGACCAAATCTCTAATGTTCAAGTAAGAGAACTTACTAAATATATAAGGAAATTAAAAAAGGAGAATAAGAAACATTTCTCACTACAGGATTTAATCACAGTAGTTGAGGAAGATGAACAGGGAAGTAAAAATACCAAACAAGCATTAATAGGTTGGTTAACTGATTTAGAAAGATTGAACTTATTTGGATCTCAAGAAAATCCAATCGTAAAAAATGTTATCAAACAGAAACAATTAACCATCTTTAATTTTTCAAAAGAGATAAGTATTAGAAAAAAACAAATTATTGTTGATTATATCTGTAATCGATTATTTTTATTAAGAAGAAATAATGATATTCCTCCATTCCTATTGATTATCGAAGAAGCTCACCAGTTCTCCCCTGAAGCCGCCCATTCAAAGGCAATTTCGAAATCAATTATCGAAACAATTGCAAGAGAGGGTAGAAAATTTATGGCATGTTTATGTTTAATCTCACAGAGACCTAAAAAATTGAGCGCCACAGCTTTATCACAATTAAACTCAAAACTAATATTAAATATAAAAAATCCGTACGATCTAAAACATCTGATGGATAGTTCGGAATCGATTTCAAAAGAATACGCTGAAATGATATCGAGTTTAGGTGTTGGTGAGATGTTAATAATTGGAAATGCTGTGAATCATCCCGTTTTTATTGATATTAGACAACGAAATTTTAAATCTCAAGTTGAAAATACATCCCTTACAGATGTTTGTCTAACTTGGGAAAAAAAAAGTCTACTTTAGTTCTTGTACTAATTTTTCATTTATCATTTTACTATTTTTATTAAGAACTATCATCTTTTTGGTTTTAGAAACTCTGAACACATTTATAACATTCATAGATTCTAACTTCATGAATATCTCTTCTAATAACAAAGAATTAACGTAT
>JBHLLE010000383.1:0-4721 GCA_048885945.1 Candidatus Hermodarchaeota archaeon
TAGATGAGGTTAAAAAGGCTCACGAATCTACAGATGATTTTTTGTTAAGATGGTGTATAAATTTTAAAAAAGAATTTAAAAGAGTATTTCTTGCAACAAACGATTCAGATCTTCGTAGAAAAGCAAAAAATTCAAAAGTTAGTGTTATTTTTCTAAGACAAGGAAAATATTTATTTATTGAAAGAGTCTAAATCACATTAATTATAATTTATTGAAAACTTAATAGTTATAGGAAATTAGAAAATATATTAGATGCAGTTAAAAATTAAATCTTACATAATAAATAAAGAGATTTAACCGATGAGTAAACCCATTGTTCTTAAAGTATTAACGGCGGGCGAAGGAGGAGTAGGAAAAACTACGCTTCTCCATCGTTATGTTGAGGGGAAATTCTCATCTGAGACGAAGATGACAATTGGCGTAGAGTTCTTCCTTAAAGAGTTAAATATTGATGGACAACAAGTAATGCTCCAACTCTGGGATTTTGGGGGTCAAGATCGCTTTAGATTCCTTCTTGAAAGTTATGTAATAGGAGCAAGAGGAGCACTTTTAATGTTTGATTTAACGAGAACAATGACGTTGGAAAATATAGAACAATGGGTTAATATTTGCAGAAAAGAAGATTCTAAATTACCAATATTGTTTTTAGGTTCAAAATCCGATTTAGTGAACGATATTTGTATTAAAGAAGATTATATACAAGAACTACAAGACCATTTTGAATTATTTGATTATCTGAACATCTCATCTAAGACAGGCGAAAATGTTGAACTTTCTTTCGAACATTTGACTCGTGAAATATTAAAAAAAATCATGAAGAGAGAATAATCCTTTAAATTTTTCAAAAGAAAGTTAATAAAAAGTAGAAAAGCATTATAAGTCTATAGACGATTAATTACAACTTTTTTTATCTCGTCTTTACTTAAATTTACAGGATTGTTTTTTAGACCTGCCTTATCTACAATTTTTTCCATATTTTCAGCAGTAATACCATATTTACCTAATCTATCTATACTTAATTCATTAGTCCATTTATCAAGTATTTCAATTAATTTTGTGCAATATTCGTCAATTTTCCCATCTACTTTATGCTCTTCTCCAATCAATAACGCTCCGATATTAGCGTGCTTTTTCAATGCTAGTTTCCCTGCATCATCTTGTTCTCGAAGTTTTTTTATGTTCATTTTAGTAGCTTCTGCTAAAAGAGTGCCACACACAACCCCATGAGGAATATCGTACAATCCTCCAATTGGAGAAGCTAGACCGTGTACAATTCCCAAACCTGCGTTTGCTAGAGCAATTCCTGACATGAGAGAGCCATAAGCTACCGCCGCACGAACATTTACATCTAAGGACCCAGAAGAGCACGCTAAAACTAAATTTTTTCTCATGCTTTTCATACCACTATAAGCTATTGCATCAGTTAAAGGACTCGCGATGTTTGAGACGTATGCTTCAAGTAATTGAGTAAAAGCATCCATTCCACACGCAGCAGAAACTGAAGCTGGACAGGAGACCATTAATTCAGGATCAATTATCGCAATATTTGGAATTAAATTATCGTGCCGTAGAGATTTTTTAAATCCATTTGGACCTATTTCTGAGATGACCGCATTTTTAGTCGCTTCACTTCCCGTTCCTGAGGTGGTTGGAATAGCTATATAAGGAATTTTCTTCCCATCGTGTCTCTTTTTCCCTACACCTTCAAGATAGTTTTTTATTGAATCGTTTTTTGGAATCATGGCGGATATTGCCTTTCCAGCATCTGTAACGCTACCTCCCCCAATTCCAATAATTAAATCAAGGTTATTATTTCTATATTGCTCAGCAGCCTCATCAATGAGAGTTGGTGAAGGTTCACCTGAAATTGATAGAGAGCTAAAAGTAATTTTTTTATCTTCCATGGCAGATGTTATTTCGTCCCACTTGCCTGAACGTTTAAGGGAACTACCTCCAGTAACAAAAAGAATGTTTTTACCAAAATTAGGAATAATTTCGTAAAGTTCGCGTAATTTTCCCGCACCAAAAATTATTTGTGGGATACTAGCAAATTTAAAATCTAAGATCATAATACTTACCTTTTAAATTCATATTGTATATTGTTGTTTTTTTAGTAGTTTTAATGTTCAAACCATAATATTTGTTATGATTTGTGAGATTTCAAATCATTTATTCATCAAAATTCTTAACTACTTGCAGAAATTTAGTTCTGTAACTTTCAAATTTCTTCTCTACAATCTCCAGAATCTATAAAAGACTTATTATTTTAATAAATTGATTCATCCCTTATAGTAATATTCTAAAATTAATTATATTGGGAATAGAAAATCTAGGGAATAAAAAACATGAAAAATCCATTTTTGAAAATAGGAGCAGTCTTAGGTTTTTGTGTATTGATTAATATAATTCTTATTGTTATTGGAGTAATATTATTTAAGCTATTCAACTAAAAAGAGTTAGGGGGTATTATCGCTAAATGGAGTTTTACATTCTTGATTATTATTATAATAAGTCTCGCATTCTTTTTTCTCATAGTTTTGTTAGGATATGGAGCGTATTGGTTAATATTTAAATTCCGGAAAAAAGAAAAGAGAACATTTTAAAATATTCTTAAATGCAATAATGTCCTATAAATTCCATAATTATAAATGTAAGATCTGAAGAATTCCTATTAATTTATTTCAAAAATTACAAAAGAAAAAGGAATCAAGAAATCTTATTTTTTAGCGTTAGGTGTTGATTTATATTATAAAATAATAAAAACTTATAACTATGGTTTAATTAGAAAGACGCCATTAAGCAAAGATACTTTGATTATTAAATTCAATGTATAAATTTTATAGTCTTTTATTATCCTTATTTTTAAATTTGTATATAGACTAATAATATATATATTATTGAGATTAAATTTTGTGATTTAGTTTGAAGAAAGTCCACGAAAATAATTTTGAGTATAGAGATGGTAAAGTTAAGTATTTAATGCGTGGTCCATCTATAGACTGGGGTATTATTAAACTCGACCCTGGTGAATATATGGGCAGTAAACCCCATGGTCATAATGAACTTGATGAAACCTTTTACTTTATGGAAGGAGATGGGGTAATTATTATTAACGATAAAGAACATGAAGCACCTCAAGGAAGCGTGTTCTTGTGCGAACCAAAAGAAATGCATAATATAAAAAATAACTCTAATAAATCAATTAAAATCGTCTTTATCAAGGGAGAATACAAACCCAACGATAAAATTGAATAAAAAAACGAATAAAAGAAATAATAAACTATTAAAAAAATTAAGAATAATAAGTGTTTAACTATGGCAAAAAAGAAAAAGAAACAAGCAAAACGAGGAAAAGGTTATAAACCTCCCGAAGAGATTATTCCATCAAGAATCAAAATGCCTAGTAAAAGACTAGGGGAAATTATGGGTAGAGTTGTTGCAATATTAGGAAATGACCGTATGGAAGTGTTTGCGGAAGATAGCAAACATTATATTGGAAGAATTAGAGGAAAGATCAAGAAAAGGGTTTGGATAAGACAGGGCGATTTAGTAATAATTAATCCGTGGGATTGGGAAACAGAAACTCAAGAAAAAGGAAAGTGTGAAATTACGTGGAGATATATGAAAAATGAAATATCTTGGCTGAAGCGAAATAATCGAATCCCATCAATTTTAGATATAGATAATATTCCCGTGTAGGAAAAATCGTTTTTTGATAACTACTTGCGTTTTGTACGCAAAAGCAAAATTTTAAAATTTATAAATACCTTCTATATTATATACTTATTTTTCTCAAGAAATTATAAATTAAACCCAATTCAAATAAGGAAAAGTGAGGAAAAATGGCAGACCAAGAAGAAAATAGTGGAAAGAGTCATAGTGAAGAAATTAAAGTGGACAATATTTTAAATAGCGAATTAAAAGAAGAGGTAGAAGATCTTACCACGTTATTTGCGGTTAGAACTACGATTAATCAAGAAAGCAATATATTAAAACAAATATTCTATAGATTTCGAATATTAGATACTATACCAGACATTAGAGCTATGTTAGTAAGTCCTTTACTCCCCGGGTACATTTTTATAGAGGCTGCCCAAAAAAGAGACGTACAGATTGCGATACAAGGTATACCTCATATAAAAGGAAGAATTGTAGGACAAATACGTTTAGAAGAAATTAAGCACGTTCTAGTTCCTCGTTCTGTTACTGAATTTCTTGAAGAAGGGGACACAGTTGAGATTATCTCTGGAGTTTTTGAAGGATCGCGAGCAGTTGTTATGAGAATGCCCCACGACACGTCAAGTAGTGAAGAAGTAGTAGTTAGACTGCTCCAAGAAGAGACTCCCATTACAATTAAGATTCATGGAGATTATCTTAAGCTAGTTGAAAAGAAAAGGAGAGAAGAAGAGGTAGTTCCTATTACTGTAAGAGCTACTGAGACTACTAGCGTAGACTTAGAAAAGGCAATAAGTTTTGATGACGAGCTGGATGTAGAATTAGAAGATGAATTTCCAGAACAGCTGGAACGTACTGAGTTTGAAGAATACGAAGAAATCGAAGACGACGAGGAAGAAGACGAGTGGGCCAAGTTCGATGGCTTTTAATTGAATTTTATTAATTTATCATTAATAAATCTCAGATTTTCTTTTGATTTCTTAAATTAACATAATCTAGGATATTTTTAACGAAAATAAATAGTAGATTTCTCATCCAATTAGAGT
>JBHLLE010000384.1:0-4721 GCA_048885945.1 Candidatus Hermodarchaeota archaeon
AGTTGTACCCCCCGTATTCCAGTGCTGCATCGAACATTGTACAGATATTCTCAGGAGGAACCTCATTTTGAATGTTTTGGACAGAGTTCAACGTTATTTTTTTCTCTCGGCCAAAAGGTCTCTTGCCAGCAAGACGGCATCCGGTGCCGTCTCCCCATACCCATCTGCCCCGATTTGATCGGCCCACTGCTGATTTACCGGTCCTCCTCCCACGATGACGCAATATCGATCCCTCAAACCCATCTCCTTCAAAATCTCTATCACCTCCCTCTGTCCAGGCATGGTGGTGGTCATCATGGAGGAGAGGGCGATGATATCGGCCCGATTTTCCTGCGCCGCTTCCACAAATGCCATCGGTGAAACGTCCACACCCAGATCGTGTACGTCGAACCCTCCCGCCTTCAATACCATGGCTACGATATTCTTTCCGAGATTATGCACATCCCCCTTACCCGTTCCGATCACTATTTTGCCAAGTGTTTTTAAATTATCTTCACCCTTCATATGAGGCAGTAATATTTTCATTGCTTCTTTTATGATTTCCCCTGCCATAATTAATTCTGCTAAGTAATATTCCTCTGCTTCGAATTTTTCTCCCACAATTGTAATACCTTTCACTATACCCTGTTCAATAATTGTAAATGGGTTGATTCCTTGTGATAAGGCTTGTTCACAACTACTTTTAGCTTTATCCATTTCCATTTCTATAATTGCGTCTTTAACTTCGTTTAAAATCTCATTTTCTGACATAATTAAATTATTAGTTTAATTCGTTTATTATTTATTCAATTTATGAGAATAAAACAATTTTAGTATCTATAAATTTCTAGAATCAGAAATAGTTGGCTTTATTATATTTTTTGTAGGATATAGAAAGCACAATTTAATTCTTTAGGTCTATAACTTTTCACTAGGTTTATTTCATGTTTGATTTGATTAATCTCTTTAAGTATGTCTTGACTTAAACCATCTTCATTTAATTGGTCGATCTCTTTTTCTAATGGTTCATAATACTCATTCCACCATGCACCCTCTGGTAAGAAAAACTTATCAAAGACTTGAAATCCACACTTTTTGATTAAATGCGTGTTTTTTCGTAATCCAATAAGCGCTTCGTGCAATACTAAGAATCCCCCTTTTTTAAGAAGCCTAAAACACGCTTTAAATCCTTTTTGAAATCCTATAATATAAATAACACCTTCTGCCCAGATAAGATCGAAGCTTTCATCTGAAAAATTGGTTTCCAATAAGTTACAATTCATTATTGTTATTTCGTTAGGTAAGTTTTCTTCTTCTATTCTTTTCTTAAATTTATCTAATGCATCTTGGTTAATATCGATTCCTATGATTTTACCGTTGCTTAACTTAAATAATTCAATAGTAGCCACTCCGGTACCACAACCTACATCTAAAATAAGTGGTTTATTCATTTCAGGTAGCAGTGAAAAAGCTTTTCTTGTATATTTAAGAAAGCTTTCTCGATATCTATAACTCAATTCTTCACTACTCATTTTGTTATACTACTCCATTCTTTCGATCCTGAAATATACTGGTCTAAACCAATCTGTGCATCCTACAATTGTTATATTTGGGTTTTTAAACCATGTTAATTTTCCACCAGAAGCAATAGTAATGATGTCTTTACGAATATCTGCCCATGCCCATTCGCAGAAATTCTCTGGTATGGTTAGAGTAGTAGGATCGATTATAAATTCTTGACCATTCTGGAAGCGATCGCATGGTCCCATATCTTTGTATTCGTCTACTATATATTTTTCAATTAAGTCTTTATTTAAGGTTCTTTTTACTATAGTTATTTTACATTTTGATAATTCTACCATCAAGCGTACACCAATATTATTTTTAAATATTCGATTTTTTATTTCTTCTAATTTCTAAACAACAATTAAATATTCCAAAAGCCGTTAAACCTACATATAATAAATTGATTATTGCTAGACTCATTACGCCAATTGAAAAGGTGAATATTGAAACTAAAATAGAAATGATTATTGATAAGATTAAACCGATAATCCTAAAACTCGGTTCACTTGCTTTCTTGCTAATAAAAAAGTAAAACGATATAAAAGATAATATGGTAAATGCCCATTCAATTAATTCCATTTAATATATCACCTTAAAAACACATTTTTGAATTTTCATAATATTCGAATTCTGAAAAATCATCAATATATGTAAGAACACTATCCTATTTAAATGTTTTCATAAAATTCGAACTAAAAAAATAAATAATTAAAATACCTATTATATCATAAGACATGTCAAAAAATACAGAAAATTTGTTTTTTGAAGGAAAACTTCGAGATTATGAAAATACGATAATAGAATATTATAAAGAAAGAGCAGACTTCACAGGACAATCAAATACATTATCTACAATTATAGGATATTTATCAATTCACGGAAGATTAACCCAAACACAGTTAAAAAAGTTGACAGGATTTTCAAAATCTACAATTTCAACGGGATTATCTAACCTAATTAATGTGAGGTACATAAAAAAAGAAAAAATAACTGGAAAAAGAGAATATGAATATTATTTATCATTTAATTCTCAAGATTCTATCGACGATGCATTAGGTACTGTGGAATTGGAAATAAACTTTTTTAAAGAAAAGATAAGAGAATTAGAAACTAAATTTACGGAAAGACATAAAGGATACGACCTTTTATTAACGAGATTAATAAAAATTTTAGAAGTCTTTGAAATATATCAAAATTCCTTAAAAAACTTAACCAAACCTAATGAGAGTATACTATTTAATTGTGAACAAATTGAAGCGGAAGTATTGACTGCAAAAGATATAGATTATCTTTTAGAAGATTTAGATCCAGAGATAAAGGGATTTGAAAATAGTCTAATTGATTTTTTTAAATATCAATCAGCCTATTCCACTTTAAAAGATTACATGTTGATCGTATTTGTGTATTTTATAACGAGAAAAGTATTAACTCAAGGTAAAATAAAAACCCTCACAGGATTATCTGTAGGGAAAATATCTGAAGTGGTTAATTACCTAATAAAAAAAGGTCACATTATTCGAATTGACAAAGAAAAATATAGAGAATTGATTCCAAAAGAATTAGAACGCCAAAAAATATACGGAATGTTGTCAATAAAAGAATCTTTTTTTGTTTCAGGGATAAAATCTCTAGATGAAATGCTAAAATGGGAAAATAAATTCGTCTCTATTAACGCAGAATTAAATAGCAGAAAAGGTGAGCTTGAATTACTTCATGGTTATCAAAAAATAAAAACCAAAGTAAATGAGTTTATAACTTTAATGTCAATTTATAAAAATGCTAGAAATGTATTTTTTAGATTATTATCATAAATAAAGTTAAGATCTAATTATCAGTTTTTTTGCTAACTTCAGGTCTAATGTAGCCAAAATAAGCGCTAACGATTCCAATTATAGCGAAAACCCAAGCTAAATAATAAAAGATTGTAAATCCCGGAACATCAAACACTAAAATGAATATCCTATCTATTAAGAAATTTAAAAATATAAGCATAAAGCTTAATGCCATAATTGTTAAAGAAAGAAATGCTCTTTTATAGATGGGTTCTCTTACAGATCTATAGGCTTCAATTGAACGATATAAGAAAGCAATGTATATCATAGACATGAAAACCAAAGTCAATAAAAAAGCAATCGCGTCAAGTAACACAGCTAAAAAACCATGTTTTGGTTCGTAAATAACTAAATCATAAAATGCGGTAAAGCTTCCAAAGATTATTACGATATACTTTTGAATTTTTTTATAATCCTTTTGAAAAATCTTCACTTTAAAAACATAAGATAAGAAAATAGCAATACATACTATGAATTCACTTATCCTAAAGCTCAAGATCCTGAAAAATATCCAACCTAAAGGAGAATAAGGTTCTACAACTAAATCTAATTTTAATACAACGCAAATCTTTGAAATTAATGAAAACAGTATAGCAATAGTATAAAAAAGAAAGACTATTACCAAATAAAATGTTAATTCATGTTTTTTTTCAAGATATTTTAATACAATTAGGATTAAAAGAGCTATAGCAACGAATAATACAATAGACTCGTATATTACTCCAATAAAAAATAAAAACCTTTCTTCTTCACCACTTATCTGAAAAAATAACATATAATTATTTAGAATTAATTAGTATTTAAACGTGATTTATAGCATTTTATTTTTAGTAATAATGACTGCAAAAAGGAAAATTTAACAAATTATAGATTAATCGTCTGGAAATGTTTTCTCTTTCAATTCTCTGTAGAAATTTAGGTTCAATCGTGGCTTGTCCTTCATCGCTTCTGAAAAAATTATCGCTTTTTCAGGACAATGATGTACACACGCTAAGCAAAATTCACAATTATTAGGATTAAATATAGGATTTTGATGATTTTCCGTCCAACATCCTCTTAAACATATGCTAACACATAATTTACAATTAGTACATCGCTCTTTAAGAATCTGTAAGTTAAACTTATTGTTTTCAAATTTATCAAAATGAATTTGGAGCATTTTAGTTATCGGTGTATACCATTTTGATTTTGGTATTTTAGATTCTATTGTTTCAGAATTGATTAATTCCTTAATTTGAAAAATGGCAGAATCAATTTTTTGATTAATTTTTTTTTCATATCTTAGAAAAGGACCAGATAAAGAAGCTGGCGTTTGTAAACAAGCATCCGTTCCAGGACCTCTAA
>JBHLLE010000385.1:0-4692 GCA_048885945.1 Candidatus Hermodarchaeota archaeon
CGTCTGCCTGGTCGGTGCTAAAACGAAATTACAGAAACGATGTTACACTAACCATTTTAGCTTTTATTATTTATTCAAAAATTAGCCTTTAGTCTTGGCATATTACATTCCCATCAATTATGATTAACCGTACCTTTGGTTTATAAATAAAAACATTAATCTATATCTTTTATCATTTTATCAATCCAAATAAACTTGGTATCCATAGGGTTGTAAATGGAATATATGTAATTAGAAAAAGTACAAAAACTTCAATTAAAAATAAAAGAAATATCTCTTTACTTAATGATTCCATGCTGACGTTTGCAATTGGGCATGCAACAAATAATACGTTTCCAAGTGGTGGAGTAATCATCGCTAAAGTACAATTGATTATAAAGAGCATTCCGAAATGTATAGGATGAATACCAAGATTAACAGCAATAGGAGCGAGATTTGGTGCGAAAATTAATATCATTGGTACATTATCAACGAACGTGCCTAAAATTAGCAAGAATAAATTAGTCATTATCAAAAACGTAATTGGATCTGCGAAATCCAGAAGACTAGCTAGTTTATCACCCAATTGCTCTAGTGATATCACCGCTCCAAAAACAGTTGCTGTTCCAACTATTATCATCACAATAGCTGTCACTACTCCTGAACGAATAAGCATTGCAGGTAAATCAGAAAACTTAATTGTTTTTGTTATGAACATGGTAACAATGAAGGCATAACCTACTGCAACAGCAGATGCCTCAGTTGGCGTAAAAAAGCCAGATATTATTCCACCTACAATTATGATAGGCAAAAACATAGGCAATATTACTCGTTTTAAACTTTGATTAAAATCTTTTATACTTACTTTTTCTGTTCTTATTGGATATTTTCTTCTGCTCGATATTATGTAACTCGAAATCATCAATGCAATGCCTACTAAAACGCCTGGAATTATTCCTGCCAGAAAGAGCGCTCCAATCGATACACTTGTAGATAGTGCATAAATTACAACTAAAATGCTTGGAGGTATAAGCGGACCCACCATGGCCGAAGCGCATGTTATTGCTGCAGAAAACTCTTTGTCATACCCAGCCTTTATCATCATCGGTATTTCTACGGAACCAAGAGCACTAGCATCTGCTATGGCCGATCCTGTCATTCCTCCGAAAAACATACTCGCTAATACATTTGCAAGAGCTAACCCTCCTCTAATACGACCTATTATAATAATTGCAAACTCAAGCAGTCTTTCCGTAATTTTACCATGAGACATGAGTTCACCAGCTACAATAAAAAAGGGTATACAAAGCAACGGAAAACTATCCATTCCAGCATAAATTCTCTGAGGAACGAATTGAAGGGGAATCCCACCAATGACAAGTAAACTTAAAACAGCAGCGATTCCAATGCTAAATACAATTGGCATGCCTAGTATTAACGTAATTAAAGTAACAGTAAGCAATATGACTGTAGCCATATTAATCTATCCTTATTCTAAGCAAAAATTTTAAGTAAATAATCACCTGCATAGCTGAAGGGCTCTGTTTTATTCTTAATAAAAGGCTTGTTATCATTAAAAGCCGTTTGAAAGTCATTTTTATCTCTCATTTTTATTCTAAATCGGCTTAAGCAGCATGTATGTTTTCTTATCTTTTTCGTGCCGTATGGTTTTTCGGAATGTCTTTCATTTAATCTAATTATGCTAAGAAGCCATTTCAAAACCTATTTTTACTTTTGTATTCTATTGAAATTATTATTTCCAAAATCACGAACTATAGGTTTTGAAATGGCTTTTAAGTAATATTATTTCAATTAGAAATTATTTATAATAATACGACGCTAATAATTTTTTAAGGTAAATTCAAATCCCGTTCTTTATAATTTAACGCGACTATAATCAATTAAATTACTTCCAAAAAACCAATAATTATTTGAATTCAGACATTCATCGGATGTTTTTCATTAAATTTTATATTTATTTCAGATAAAATTAAGCATAATCAAATTCTTATATTTACTTTCGAAAAATAATCAGAGTTACTACCAAATTTGAGAATTATGATGGAAATTACTGGTAAGTTATTGTTTAAAAAATAATGTCCCTATCGGTGAAAACTCTATTTTTTCTTTTTTTTATTCATATGAGCAACATTTATCTAGAAAGACTGATCATTTTGTGTTTCCCGAATAAACATCGCTTTTAATGAAGAAAGTTCATGTAAGATCATAATTATACAACCAAATGGTACAGAAAAAAATGGAAAAAACATAGATATTCGTAATGCAGGACTTAACTGTCCAGCTTGTGAGATACACAACTTAATACCATATAATGAAGGAATAAGTAAAAAACTTATTATCAATAGATGGTTTAGCAAAGCTATTTTACGACGAATTTTATTATCCAATTTCGAAATAAAAAATAAAACAGCTACATGCGTACCATTTTTAATTGCAATCGTGGAGCCTAACATGCAAATCCAAATCATTAAAAACCGAGCGATTTCTTCGGTCCAAGAAATAGGCAATTTGAGCAAAAACCTATTTATTACTCCAAATAGAACAACAATTATCATTACACTTAGCATAACAGCTAGAATTGCTCTGGCAAATGTATCGACAGCAGAACTAAATTTATCTATACAATTGAAGTCTTTATTTCTAAACTTTTTATTCATATCTATATTTGATGATCACGTTTATTAAAGCGTACATTCCTTTTTTATCATCAACTAATTATTATCTAATCTCGCAAAAATATATATATACAAAGAGTTTTAAAGGTTTATTAAAGCGACACAAAAAATGATTTAATACGTTTTGGTGTGTCAACAAAGCCTCTATCTACTTTGGGGTAATATCGCCACATGGCATATTTATTCCATGCATATTTACAGTAGACATTGCTAGCTATGCATAGGTTCTTCCTCATTTTGCCTTGCTTGCGCTTCCTATAAGGAAGAACCTATATTATTTTGCGGCTTATTGTCAAAAAATATCCTGGTTCTTCAACAAAACATATAGTTTAAATTAATTAAATATGTAAAATAATAATTTGTCATAAAAGAATTGTTGTTAAATATGCTTATATATTTATTCCGCAAAAGCCGATCAGCACAAGATACCTATATCCCTAATATCCTTGATAATATTCTTTTTCAGCTATTTTGACAGCGGCTTCAACCTTTTCAACCCATTCCTTGCCTATTTTTGAAATTATGTAAGGAATGACTGCTTTTTGTGCTAACTCCCTAAATTGTTTCAATTCGTTAGGAGCGGGAGTGTATATTTCCATGCCAAGTCTTTTTAACTCATCTACCCACAGAGTATTTCCTATAGATAGAGATCCCTTGTAGGCATCAATCCCTTCAGCAGCGGATTCAACAATTATCCGTTTATGGTCAGGTGAAAGAGATTGGTAAAATTTTTCATTAATACTTAATGGTATTATATTATTAGTGTGTCCATCGGTAACTACATATTTTTGAACTTCATAACTTTTGCTTTGAACAATTCCTGCAAGTGAGTTTTCCCAGCCGTCAACGACTTTCTGCTGAAGAGCTGTATAGAGCTCTGCCCAGTCAATCGGCACAGCTTGAGCTCCTAAACCTTCTACCATCTTCACCATCTCAGGTGTTTCCATAACTCTTATTTTTAAGCCATTCATATCTTTAGGGGAATGTATAGGCCTGCTACCATTTACAAAGTTTCTGAATCCAAAGAATGATTCGCTTAAAATTCTAACTCCAATTTTATCTATTACTAATTTCTTAAATTCTTGACCTACTGGGCCTTTTAGAACTCTTTCCATTACATGTGGCGATTCATACAAATACGGTGTGGTAAAAGCCATCCACTCAGGAACAAAACTTGTTAATGCTCCTGTACTCGCTGTTGTCATTTGTATTATCCCTTCTTGAGTGCTTTGCCAAAGTTCTTTTTCAGATCCTAGTTGGCTATTCGGAAATATTTTAACCTCAATTTCTCCGTTACTCCTATTTTCAACGTTTCTTTTAAAGATGACTGCAATTGTGTGCTCAGAAGCAAGTCCGTCTCCTTCTATCTTTGTTAAAGTAATATTGTTAAGTGGAGCGGCACTTGCAAGCTTTATTACGACCTTTTTTGCTTGCACATTAGCACTTAGAAGTATAGTTATAATAGCCGCCAAAAAAATATGGACGATTATTTTTCTATTTAAACGTTTCATAATGATTTCTCCTTTTCTACTTTTAATAAAAAAATAATTACTACAAACATCATACCTTTTACATAATTTTTTATTCTACCTCCTTTCCTTTTAGCTAATAATTAATATTGATAAGGCCGATCATTTAATATAAATAGAAAAAATTAAGGATTACAATTAGTCTTAGATTGAACTAATTAGTGTTTTTACAGTATTCGGTTTTTTTCCATATGATGAAACTTTTTCACTCTCTATTAAATGATTGAACATTAATTTCCAGGCTAAATTCGGCTTTTTTGCTCCACTGCCAGCAAAATACCTTCATATGCCTCTAACAAGATTATCCTTCGCTCGGCTCTTTGCAAATAATCAGATTTGCTTTCAGCAAGAATATCGTCAAAAATATGGATTGATTTCAACAATATTGTGTTTTTACTTGCTCTAGTTAGATCTATGTGAAACTTTATATCATCTTCAATACCACTTTTTCCTATTTCTATTTGTTTTTTAGATTTTAATGCCTTTTT
>JBHLLE010000386.1:0-4686 GCA_048885945.1 Candidatus Hermodarchaeota archaeon
CATCTTGGTTCCATGATATATATACTCCTTCATCAATATTTTTCTCATACGTAAACGAGAAATTAACACTATTGATAAACATTCCTTCGAAAAAATCGTCATCTTCAAGATAATTATCTTCACAATACAGGAATATTCCAATAGTAATTGTTATATTTTCAGGATTATAATATTGAAATAGATTATTTAAAATGAAAATTAAATCGTTTTCATCGTCAACTTCAACCACCGTATCATATAGATAATCATATTGATTTCCACTTCCATGATCCGCTCCCAATCCTTGAGGTTGATAGGAGATTACATCAGTATAATTTTTATTTTTGTTTTGATCTGAAAGTATAATATAATACCTAACAAAATCACCTACATTAAAATAAGGAGAACTTTGAGCTTCTGATTCAGAGACTTCAAGTCCACCCCAAGTATCCGTACTTGAATATGGTGGATTTGAGTGAACGGTTCCATTTACCGTCATATTAAGAGATGCCGCTGTAACAACGTAATCTGACATATTATAAGGCATTAAAATTTCTTTCTCCCATTGTACAGCTACCTGTTGGTATGCTGAGATATCAGACCAATAATGCCTTGCATAACCTCCATATGGAGTAAGAGTCGCTAATTGATTCGGTTCGGATGGATATTGAAAATTTATACTTTTGGTCCACCCCTTTGCAGATGTAGGAGTTCCATTAATGTTTGAATAGGTATGGATTTCCCCTAAGATTTCATAGTTTGCGAGTCCATTTTCAATTATAGAATTTACGTCTGGATTTGAAATGTCGGTATTACTTTCGTTGTACCAATCCTCTGAATTGTCAAACTCAGTATTATTTAGCCATTGCATTGTTCCTGAGATTGGAGCTGAAAGTTGGGGTGAATCTCTACTATTCTTAGCTATTGATGTTTTAAATTTAGTCGTAAGTGGAGCTTGGATGAGCAATGCGACAAAGAATAATAGTATAAAATATATTTTGTAATTTTTTTTTTGGAATAATACCATCGTTTTTTACTCCTAAAATAATACAATAAAAATACTCTCCCTAAAGATTTATATAAATTTTGTGTGTAAATTTCGCTTTTATAAAGAATTTTCTCAATTAAGTCTTACTATTAAAGTAAAAATATTGAGTATTTTTACATAATTGATAAGAAAATACAGATATAAATAACTAATTTTTTCTAATGTCCTAGAAATTAATCAAAATGGTCCTTTCACAAAACCTCCATCTACTTGTATTACCGTTCCAGTGATGTAACTAGCCTTTTCTGAGGCGAGAAAAACAACTAAATTAGCTAATTCATCAGGTTTGCCCAAACGACCCAGTGGAATCCGGTCCGTCCAAATTTTCTCAATTTCTTTTTCTGACTTACCCATATCTTGAGCCATCTTAGTAATAATCTCTTTCATTCGATCTGTAAGATTGGGTCCCGGGCATACCACATTAACTAAAATATTATCTTTAGCGTATTCGTTGGCGAGGGTTTTAGCGAAGCCTACAACTCCAAGTCTGGTCGTATTCGATAAAACTAGGTTTTCTAAAGGTTGTTTTACTGAAACTGAGGTTATTGCTATGATTCTTCCAGTCCTTTGTTTTTGCATGATTGGAATTACTAAATTGGTGATTTTGACAAAAGAAAGCAAATTTAATTGAATTGAATTTTCCCAGTCTATATTCGTAATCTTACTGATAGGTGCGGATGGAGGCCCTCCTGCGTTGTGCACTAATACATCTATTCTTCCAAATTCGTTTTTAGTTTTTTCTATTAAATTTCTAATGTGATTTTCGTTTGATAGATCAGCCACTATTGGATAAATTTTATTATTTTCGTTAATCAATTCAAGTTTTTCAATAACCTGTTTCGCATTTTGTAAGTTCTCTTCGGAACGGCTACAAATAACCACATTAGCCCCTTCTAAATATAATTCTTTTGCACAAGCAAATCCTAAGCCTTTACTCGCCGCTAAAACTAAAGCAACTTTGTTTTCTAATCCTAAATTCATATAATCATCTTCCTCAGGAGATTTTTCAATCTAATATTTATAGTAGTTTCAATTCTGTATTTAAATTACACTTAAAAAATTTACATTTATGTAATTTTGTTCGTTCCATAAGAATAACAAAAGAACGAGAACAGTATTTTTTAAGCTAGTTATAATGTTTGAATTTAAAAAAAAAAGGTGATTGTTGGAATGGCAGTATTTAAAACCTACTCAACTGGAGTAGAAGTAAATGGTGAATCAATACTAGCTGTAGTGGAGGGTTTAGGTGCTTTTAAAAAGACAGCTTATCAAATTCTTGGTGAAAATGGTATTAAAGATCCCGAACCTGGAAAATGGTTCAATCTTCAAAATTATTTAAATGCTTTTCAAGTAATTTCACAAAAATTAGGTAACGCTACTCTTAAAGTAATAGGAATGAAAATACCTGAAACTGCTGTATTACCCCCTCAACTAGATACTATTGAAAAAGCACTTACAATGATGGACCAAGCTTATCATATGAATTATCAATACGGAGAAATCGGGCATTATGCATTCGAGAAAAAGGGAAAAAATAAAGGAGTGATGATTTGTAGCAGCCCTTATCCGTGTGCGTACGATATTGGGATAATCGAAGGATTCATGTATAGGCTCAGAAAATCAAACGAAATTCCTAGAGTTAAGCACGTTCCTGGTGAATGCCGAATGGATGGTGCGAAACAATGTAAATACGAAGTTTCTTGGTAGAAAAAAGGAAGCTCTTATTAAAGTCATTTTTATATTCATATCCAATTCTTTTTTTTTATTAATTATAAAAATGAATTTTACTTTTAATTCACGATGAATTATTTTTTAATTAGAGTATAGGAGTTTTAAAGTAGTTAATTTAAAACTTAATAAAATACTGATTATTTCATTTATTTTTAAGTAATTTATTAATGCGTGATATTGATATGAAAATTTTTTGGACTTTATAGTATTATATTTGATCTTAACTTAATTATAATAATTTAGAAATAATTGTTTATTAGTGAGAAATTTTCTAAATGAATCTCAGAATAGCTAAAGAATCCAGTACACTCAAAACTTTTGAAGAAAAATTCAAGTTTCTATTAGAAAACGCAAATGATTTAATTGCTATTCTTGACCAAGATTTTAAATACGAATATGTTAATAAGCAATATAAAAGATTATTAGGTTATTCTATCGATGATTTAATCGGAAAAAATCCTATATGTATTCTCCATCCAGAAGATATTAAAATAGCAATGAAAACTGCAAGAAAAGGTATAAAAATTGGCAAGGCTTCGGTAGATCTTAGAATTCGACATAAAAAAGGGCACTATCTTTGGTTTGCAATGAAGGGTACTTATTTCAAAGATGTTCAAGGAACTGGTAAACATTTACTAATTTCTAGGAACATTACAGAACGAAAAATTATAGAAGAGAACTTAAGAAAATCAGAAGAAAAATTTCATAGTTTAATCATAAATATTTCAGACGTAATATTTGAATTAGATTCAAAAAATAAATTCACATACGTTAGTCCTCAAGTATTTGATATGTGTGGATATCAACCCGAGGAGCTAATTGGGAAAAATGTCTTTAATTACATAAAACCAGACGATATCTCAGCAATAGCTAGTATAATGAAAGAAGCTCTAAATACAGACAGAGTTTTAACATTAGAAGGTTCCGCTCGTCATAAAAATGGTACTTACATTCCCGTTTCTGCTAGGGGCAGGGCATATCGTAGTGGAGAAGAAATAAAACACATAGTAATATTAAGAGATATAACTCAAAGTAGAAAAGCTGAGATCGAATTAAAAGAATCTGAAGAGAAATATCGACTCATTTCAGAAAATACGGACGATTTAATTGTGGTTTATAATGAAAAGTATCAGATTGAGTATTTAAACGAAGAAACACATTCAAGAATTCTTGGTTACGATGCAAAGTTATTTAAAAAACCTAATTTTAGAACATTTTTAGTACATAGAGAAGATAGAGCAGAAGCAGCTCCGTTATTTAAGAATGTATTTAATAAAGGTAAATATAAGATACAATTTAGAATTAAACACCAAAATGGAAATTATTTGTGGTTTGAAACAAAAGGAAGGACCTATCAAGATAAAAATGGCCGTAAGAAGTTACTTCTAGTATCAAGAGATATAACGGAAATTAAAGGAGTAGAAGAAAAATTAAAGGAATTAAGCCAGATCAAAACGGAATTATTGAGAAGAGCTTCTCATGAATTTAAAACGCCCCTTGTTTCAGTCTATGGAGCAGCAGAACTTTTATTGGAACAATATCAGAATAATTACGATAAGATTGCGAAAGAATTCATTGAAATTATCAAAAAAGGAGGTGAAAGACTTAAAATTATTGTCGATAACCTTCTTGATGTTTCTCAGTTAGAATCTGGGAATCTCAAATTAAATAAAAAAAGAGAGAATTTAACAGAGATTATTCTAGAATGCATAAATGAGGTTAAATTCTTTGCTAATAGTAGAAAAATTACAATTGAATTCAATTACGACACAATATATTATATTAATATTGATAAAATTAGATTTGAACAAGTAATTTTAAATCTTTTATCTAATTCGATAAAATATACCCCCCCAAATGGATCGATTTCAATAAATATTGAAAAGCCCTCTAAATCCATAATTGATATAAGTATTACTGATACCGGT
>JBHLLE010000387.1:0-4654 GCA_048885945.1 Candidatus Hermodarchaeota archaeon
AATTTTTTTTAAATAATAAATAACAAAATAAAGTAAATTTAAGATGTCAGGGTACATTGGAAAAAGTATCAGATTAGAGAGAATCAGAAATCGAGAAACAGGGAAGATGGTAATTGTTCCTATGGATCATGGACTTACAGTAGGTCCAATAAAGGGTATTGAAAATAATTTAGGGGATATAGTAAATAAAATTGCGTTGGGAGGAGCTAATGCGGTTTTAGGGCATATTGGGATCCCACTATATGCTCATAGAGGTTACGGTCCTGACATTGGTTTAATTTTGCATTTGTCTGGATCGACCTCCTTAAGTCCTATGTCTAATTATAAAGTGCTAGTTAATACCGTTTTAGAAGCCGTTAAATTGGGAGCAGATGGGGTTTCACTTCACATAAATATTGGCACCCAATCTGATCCCGAAATGCTTGAAATATTGGGGAGCGTTTCAAGAGAATGCAGAGAATTTGGTATGCCCTTATTGGCGATGATGTATCCTAGGGGAGAAAATATTGAAGACGAATACGATGTGGAAGTCGTTAAAATTGCTGCAAGAGTAGCAGCGGAGTTAGGAGTTGACATTGTAAAAACAAACTGGACAGGAGATCCCGATTCGTTCAAAGAAGTTGTTAAAGGATGTATGGCCCCCGTAATTATCGCCGGAGGCGAAAAAATGGGAACTAAAGGAATTCTAGAAATCACTAAACAATCTATAGAAGTCGGCGGAGCTGGAGTAGCATATGGTAGAAATGTATTTCAAGCTGAGGATCCTACCAAATTTGTGAGAGCGTTAAGCTTAATAGTGCATTATAATTATGACGTCGAAGAAGCCATTAATGAAAGTGGACTTTCAACCTAAAAGTAAAGTATATTATTGTTTAAACTAACATAAATACATAATTATGAATAATTTAGGAGAAAAAGACATATTAATCGATGATATTCGAATCTATTTAAAGATTTTTAAATTATTTAAGAGCTATCTTTTATTAATTTCTGATCAAAAAGAAATGGGAATTGGAAATGTTACCCTAGGAAGTCCACCCATGGTTGAAGGATTAAAATCTATTGCAGCGTCTTATAATTTGTTTGGAGTCGATAAAAAATTATTAAGTACCGTCATTTCAGAAAGAGCGTCGTATATCTTAAAAGCACCAGTCTTATTACTTCTATTCTTGAAAAATGATAAAAAAGAATCAGAAATAGCAAAACCACTCATTAATTTTCTAAACGAAATACTACTAGATCTACAAAATAAAAATAATGATTAAATGGATATGAATCAATAGAATTCCTTTGATTTTAATACGCATAGATTTAATCTATTTTTAAAATGCAGGGAGTGGGATTTGAACCCACGTACTCCTATGAGACCGGATGTCTCATCAACGGTTTTAATAGCAGATCTTGAGTCCAGTTAGAGAGAATAAAAAGCCTCTAAAATGTCCGGCACCGTTGACCAGGCTTGGTTATCCCTGCTTGAGAGATTTTAAATACTTTAATATTACTTAGAATAAAAAATTTATTCTAAAGTATAGAATGTTGAATATCTAATAAACGTATTAAATTTTTGATGTATATAAATTAAACAACATTTATTTAATATTAATGTAACAATTTTAAACTCTAATGGGGATTAAAAAAATTCGTAAGTCTTGATAAGGTTTTTTAAAATCTGAATACGAAGAGTAGCAACATCATTACACCCATCATTCCTAAGAGAAAAAACATCTGAATTTTCCCTTTTTTCTTTTGTTTTTGTTCGTAACCTATGTACTTATCTCTACAAGCTTGTGAACAAAACTTTTTGTCGGGTGGAACAGCTTTTCCACAGATGGTACAATGTGCGTGTGGCCCCCATTTCTTTTTTATTTGGTCTTTCCAAGAAGATTGAGACATTTTTATTTTTTTTTTTGAGTATGGTTTTTAATATAATAGTTAAAATTTTAATGATAATAAAATTTATCATATCTATTCTAGTATGGAAAAACCATATGATTAATAAAGTACAAAAAAAAAGTGGTTTGCATTGAATTTGGCAGAATACAAATATGAACATCTTGATATGGAAAAAGGCTATACCAATAGAACCTTATATATTAATCTAAATACTAACGAAATCAAAATCAAAGATGTTACTAAAGAAATTAGAGAAAAATTTATTGGAGGAAAGGGATTTGACCTTTGGCTTATGTGGAATAGTCTACCTAAAGATCGAATCGTACATTGGGATGATCCGGAAAACGAGATATGTATTGCATCAGGTCCTTTAGGAGCTAGTACATACTATCCAGGAGCGGGAAAGTCAATCGCGACAACAATTTCTCCTTTAACAGGGATTGTAATAGATAGCAATGTGGGAGGATATTTTGGTCCTTATTTAAAATTTGCGGGATTTGATGCGCTTGAAATTCAAGGCAAAGCAAAAAGCGATGTGGTAATTTTTATAAATGGCCAAGATCACATTATTCAAATTGTAGAAATAGAGGAGTCCGACGAGCTTTCTAAATATTCACATACTTTAACTCAACAACTCACTGAAAAATACGCAAAAGATCCAAGTCCGGGAGAAAAACAGAAAGTTTCGGTAGTGAGTACAGGACCTGCGGCTAAACATAGTAAATGGGGAATGCTTAATTTTTCTTGGTTTAGTAGACGAAGAAAATGGGCGTCTTATAAACAAGCGGGAAGAGGGGGAATCGGAACAGTCTTTACTAATAAAAATATAAGAGCCATTGTGTGTAGAGCACCAAAAATTGATGCTCGAATGAACAATCCTGCCGATCTGCAGACGGTACAAGAGACTGGAAAACAGCACCATAAGGAAATAGTAGATTTAGATCCTAGTCATAACCAAATGCGTCTCGTAGGAACGGGTTATCTTCCAGATATAATGAATATAACTGATTTACTTCCCACTGAAAATTTTCGGTTTGGTCAACATCGTCAGATCAAGGATAAAGACATTCCCTTCAAACGAGAAACATGGTACGAGCTTTTTAAAGATGATACTGGGTCTGGTGCGGATGGTTGTTGGCTTGGGTGTTCAGTAAGTTGTTCCCATTATAAAAGAGGATATGTTGTTAAAACTGGGCCATTTAAAGAGCAAGAAGTCATTGTAGATGGACCAGAGTACGAAACTATTGCGGGATGTGGTTCAAATTGGGGTGTTTGGGATCTGGAATGGGTATTAGAAGCCAATTTTTATTGCGACACTTATGGTTTAGACACGATTTCAGTTGGAACGGGAATAGCGTTTGTAATGGAATGCTTTGAAGAGGGAATTCTTAACAAAGAAATAACCGGTGGTCTTGATTTAAATTTTGGAAACGCCGAAGGTGCCTTAGAATTAATTCATCAAATGGCGAGAGGAGAAGGTTTTGGAGTCGTTGTTGGACAAGGAATTAGAGAAATGAAACGAGTTTTTGCTGAAAAATACGGCGGAGATCCCCAATTTTTGCAAGACATTGGGATGGAACATAAAGGACTTGAATTTTCCGAATACGTCACGAAAGAATCGTTAACACAACAAGGAGGATATGGCTTTACCAATAAAGGTCCCCAGCACGACGAGGCATGGTTAATATTTGAAGATGTGGTTAGAAACTCAATACCAACATTTGAAGATAAGGCAGCTGCGTTAAGATGGTTCCCTTATTGGAGAACGGCATTCTCGCTGTTAGGTCTCTGCAAGTTGCCCTGGAATGATGTAGTATCTGAAAAGAATTATGAACTCCCAATAAAGGATCCTGATACAGGAGAATTAGTCCAAGCAAAAATATTATATCATGTTGAGTGGTATGCAAAATATTTTTCAGCCGTAACTGGTATAAATTCTACAATAGATGATTTAATCCGAATGTCTGAAAGAGTATACACATTTCAACGTATCTTTAACATACGACAAGGCAAGGGACTTCGAGAACATGATTCAAATTTACCATATCGTGCAATAGGTCCAGTTACTAAACTTGAATATGAAAGTCGTCAAGAGCGCTATGATACTCAACTAAAAGAAGAATTAGAAATAGACATAACTAATTTTAAAATGGAAGAAAAAATAAATATTTTAAGAAAATATCGTGAAGAACAATATACAAAACTGCAAGACGCGGTATATAAGGAACGTGGATGGACATATGGAGGCAGTCCAACAATTAAATTAGTAAAAGAATTAGGTATCGATTATGATGATGTATTAGAATATATTAGACCTCATCAAAATAAATAAATTTATAGATGAATTATCTTTTCCTTGCCTTTTTTAAGGATCTAGTTTTAAATATTCTTTCTAATTCTCTGTAAAAAACTTTTGTTCCAAATTGATACTTTTTGAGAATTTCCTCTAGAATTAGACCTCTTTTAATATCATGAATAAATTCTTTCTCACACTCAGGGGAAATACTTTTCTTTAATTCTTCTTGATCATAGATTTTTCCCCCTAAGAATTTCTTAACTTCCTTCATTGATGATAAATCTTCCCGTTTTAATATTCTTCTTATCTCTCGAAGTAAAATCCTTCTATCACTTATATTATATTTTGATTGTAGCTCACTACCAGATAATTTTTTAAGATCTTTTTTAAATTCTTGTTCTTCTTCTTTAGAAATATATAATTTTAATCGAGGTGGAAAGATATATATAGTTTCTCTTAAATCTT
>JBHLLE010000388.1:0-2563 GCA_048885945.1 Candidatus Hermodarchaeota archaeon
TCATCATGCACCGTATGTCCATTAGGACATTGACGCAAAATCTCTTCTCCTTCACTTATTTCCATGTGGCAAATAATGCATGTAGGCATAAAGATAGAATTATGTTTTTTTATGAATTGTTCAAAACATCAATGAGAATTTTAAATAATTAATAATAAATATTCTTTTTAATAGTATACTTTCACCAAGATTTTTTAGTATAAATTATTTTTACTTGCAATAAATAAGTAAATCATTTCTAATACTATTTCTTGGAGGCAAAAATATTGGCTATTAATATAAATAGACTCTTTACTGAGTTATTTGAAAATTTTTTTAAACACAATGAAGAAGTAAATGCAATTATTATATCTGACGATCACGGACTTATTATTTCCGGAGATAAAAGAGAAGAAATTGATATGGAAATCATTTCAGTATTAACTGCAGTGGTAAATCCTATATTAGAAAGAATTCGAAATGAGTTTGCCTTTAAAAAATTTGGTACTGCCTCCTTTGATACGGATGAGCACAGACTATTATTTGTCTCCGTGGATGAAAATACTACTTTAAGTTTAGTCATAGATACTATGGCTTCCATAGATAAACTCTACCCTTACGCTTACTTTTTAGCAGAAAAGTCAGCTCAAATTATTAATTACGAAGAAGATAATGCTATACAACTTCAAATTCCGACCTTTGAATATGAAGCGGAACAATCAGAACGGTTAAAAAATCAAATTTATCAGATGAGATTAGATAAAGGGGGATTATATCGGTTTAAATTCATTATTATTGGTAACCATGAAGTTGGTAAAACCTCAATTGTACGACGCTACGTAGATAATAGATTTTCAAAAGATTATAGAGCAACAATAGGATTAAATGTAATGTCTCATACTTTTGAATTTTTGGGAAACGAAGTCTCAATCGCACTTTGGGACATTGGGGCTCAAAGTTACTTTAAGAGATTTAGAAAAACATATTATACTGGCGCTCAAGCAAGTTTTATTGTTTTTGATTTGACAAACCGTCAATCCTATGAAGATGTTCAAGTTTGGTACAATGAACTTGTAGAATTTTTGGGAATTAAAGATATTCCTATCGTAATTGTAGGAAATAAGATGGATTTAGTTGATCAAAGAGCAATAACTTATCAAGAAGGTGTCACCTTAGCAACTAATTTATCGCAAAAAGGAATCTCTAAAATTTCGTATATTGAAACTAGTGCACTGACTGGTGAACATGTTGATGATGCATTCAGCTTAATTTCATACTTCTATATCCAAAAGTCTCAGGAACTTGAAGAGAAGATATTAAAGGAAGACTTAATTGAATTAATCGATTCAATTCTACAAAATAGAGAATCTTTAACTTTAAGCTCGATTACAAAGACACCCTTCTGGAATCCTGCTTTACAAATTTTAACAGATTTAAAAGAATATGGAGAATTTTCTAGAGTAATAGAGGAAGAAAGTGAAAAAACTTATCAGTTCAAGAATGGATTAACTATAAAAAGTTTCACGTACGATAGCTTTAATATGAAGGATTCTGACGGTGTACTTTGTATATTTGACGCTCGAAAAACTGATACTATTGATCCTAAATGGAAAGAAATAACTATAAAAATCATAGAGCAAGTTCAAGAAGGTAAAGTTATTTTGGTTGGAGTACGAGTTTCTGACGAAACAGATTGGTCTAAAATTTTAGAAGAATTTGATGTAAACGAATATTTGGAACAAAAAATGGTTTCTCTAATGTTTTTTAAAATAGGTGTAGAATACAGATTAGAAATTTACGATCAATTAGAAGTCATGTTAAATTCAATCAAAGAATTTCAAAGTTAAATCATCAAATTTCTTTTTGGAACTTTCAAAATCTGAGGGAATAGTCTCGAAATTCGTAATTATACGAAAAAAATTAAAATAATTTCTTAAGATACCTCTGGAAAGAGTATGATAAAATTACTCCCTTTGGTATAATCATCACTAACTCTATTTTCTACATATATTTCCGCGTTATAATTATTAAGGATTTTCTTTACCAGAGAGAGACCAAGCCCTATTCCACTAATACTTTTAGCTTTTTTTATTCCTCTCATAAAAATACTTTCTTTTCTAAAATCAGGAATACCTATTCCATTATCAATAAATTCTAATTTCAAAAACCGACGATCTTCTTTTTGGATAGTGGAAGATTTGATTAGAATCTCAATTACTTCATTTTCGTTATATTTCACAGAATTATAAAGCAAATTTTTAAAAACATCTAACAAAAATTCATCTGCATTTATCATAAAGATAGTTGATGAAAAATCTTTATGGAGATTAATTTTTTTCTCTCTTAACTGATTTGTAATTATCTTATAAGCTTCGTCAATTATTTTTCTAAAATCAATTTTTTTTAAAAAAGATTGAGATTTGTCAAGTTCAGAAAATTTTCTTACATTACTTACTAAATTAATCGCTCTATTGACTTGGTCTTTAAATATATTAAATATTTTCTTAGATTTACGAGAAAAATCATGAGAATTAAATTCTAAATCACACAGTTCTTGTGAAGTTACCATTCCTTGTAGTATATT
>JBHLLE010000388.1:2573-4653 GCA_048885945.1 Candidatus Hermodarchaeota archaeon
ATCGTGGGTAAATAAATCTATATATAAATTTTCTCGTTCGTAAGCTTTTCGATAATTTTCTTCTGATTTTTTTAATTCTTGTTCTGCTTCCTTTCGCTCCGTAATATCCTCGATAATTGATTGTATGTAAATTTTATTTTCTAATCTCACGAGGGATCCCTGTATTAATCCCCACATTAAGGTTCTGTCTTTTTTATAGAATAGAAATTCTGTTGTTATAGGACCACCTTTATTTATCACTTCTTTAAGTAATTCTATTGCCAATTGTATGAAATCTGGATGAATAATATTAAGTTTTGTAAAATCTTTACCTATTAGATCTTCTTTAGTATATCCAAACATTTTTTCAACCATCGGATTAATTTCTAAGAATTTTCCTTTTAAATCAAACAGTAAAACTGCATTTGGAGACTGTTCAAAAAGATAACGATATCGTTCTTCAGATTCTTTTAATTTTTGTTCAGCAATTATTTGTTGATCGATATCTTTTGAAATAACTTGTATTAATTGTTTATCACCTAAATTAACCAAAGTTCCATGCATATTAAGCCACATCGGAATTCCATCTTTATTATAAGCTTGAACAACTATAGGTTCTGGGTTCCCTCCCTTTATAGTAGTTTCAAAAGCTTCTAAAACCTTTGATCTATGCTCAGGCGGATATAAAGATAGTTCTTTAAAATTACGCCCAATTAGTTCGTCTTTTGTACCTCCAAAAAATTCTGTTCTCATGGGATTAAAATCAACATATGTTCCATTTTTATCAATAAGAGTAATTGCAAAAGGTGATGCCTCAAATAATGCTCGATATTTTTCTTCAGATGTTTTCAATTTTTGTTCAGCAATTTTCCACTCAGTAAATTCGCGTATTGCTAATTGGAGAGATTTAATCCTGTTTTCATTATCATATTCAAAGGGAGACACTATCGCCTCATAGAACGAATGTGAACCATCTGGTGCTATATGTGAAATTTCGTAATGGGTAGTAGTTCCGGTATCGAGAGAATAGTTGATGGCTTTTTGAGCAGATTCACGCTGATCTTCAGTTTCATAAAAAATCTTATTGAAGATACTCTGACCGATAACCATTTCTCTCGTAAATCCTTTATCCAAGCGATTAACATCATAGACTATTCCATCTATATTGATAAACATTATAAAATCAGGGCTATTTTTAACAGCTGTACGGAATTTTCTTTCGGATTTTTGTAATTTTTCTTCTGCTTTCTTAAGGTCTGTAATATCAACTATACATACTATAATACCTATATATTCATCATTTTCATCAAACCGAGGAATTAAGTTAGTGAGAGCCCATCCAAATCCATTAAGGGTGGGTATTTTTTCTATGATGTTATGTCTAGGTTTTCTTGTTCTATTAACCTCTGCATCATGTTTTAGGTATCTATCCCTCATTTCTTTTGGAAATAGTTGAGAAGTCTTCTTGCCGATAATATCCGCTTTTTCTAAATTAATGTGATCTGCAAAATTTTGGTTAGCATATAAAATTGTATCTTGAAGATCTTTATAAAATACATAAGCTGGGATGTTATCTAAAAGCGATTCCAACTCAATGCTTAAATACTTGAATTTTTTTTCTGTGTTCTTATACTTTACTAATATTCCAATAACTTTTGATTCTCCACTTGTAGTAATTAGTTGACCTTTGAGTAAAACCGGAATAAAAGAACCAATTTTGTGTAAAATCTTAATTTTTATGGAAGTTTCTATTTTAAGCTTAGTTTTATTCTTAAATTCCTTTTTTATTATCTCTAAATAATCGGGATGTACAAAATCGTAAAATTCTTTCCCGATCATCTCATCGGGATGAAATCCAAATAGATCATAACATTGAGGACTAATTTCTCTAATAGCACTATTTATATCTAACTCAATAACTACATCTTCAATTAAATTAAGTAAAGTATGATATTTTTCTATCATTTGTAAATTTTCCTTTTCAAGAAGATCGTGGTTTTTTAAAATATGAAAAGCTTAATTCCTCATTTTTAATAATTTCTAGAATTTAAACAACGAATATTTAATGTCTATTTTAATCCTCAAATATATTGATAAATAC
>JBHLLE010000389.1:0-4639 GCA_048885945.1 Candidatus Hermodarchaeota archaeon
TTCGGACCAATCCCGCGGGAGGGTTTGTTCACAACCCGTAAAAAGGAGACTTCATCTTTTTGATTAATTAAATATTAACTAATTATTAATTATAATTACTATACTGATAAAGTTTTTATCTATAAATATTACTGATTTTAAAATTGATTAATCTAAATTAATATTCATGAATCTGTTCTATTTTAAAAAAAATGCTTGATAAAAAAATTAAAAAAAAAAATATTTAGGATTAAGATGTCTTATCAGTTTTTTTGCCATACCTTTTAATTCATTCTATCCTCAAAATGGGAGTGGTAAAGGAGTATATATCTCCCAATAATTCTTCTTTATAATCGGAGCAATTTCTTCTTGAAGTTTTTGATATTCAGGATTAATCAAAGCTTTTACCATTGTTTTTTCTAATTTAGCCATGCTTTCCCATACAAATTCAACGATATGAGTATTTAAATGGTGCGTTCCAAACACTGCTCTCCAGCGCTTTTTAGTGTCAGGAAATCCGATTTGCTTCTCAAGTTCGTCAAATTTCTTATTGATTTCTTCTAATTCATCCCATTTTTCGGGATCTATAATTTGAATTTGTCTATGTAATACAATTACCATTTTCATTCGCCTTTTAAATTTAGTTAAAGAACTAATCTACAAATAAGTCAAACATAAATTTAAATGTTATATTACGAATTTAATTAATTTATAGTAAAACCAAAATTTATTAGAAAAATATTCAATGATTACCAAAAAGTTAATATAGTATTATTATAATCATTATGATTTGTTTAAAATTCTAAAAAATCAATAAAAAATGTTCATTTTTTTCACATTCTTCTAATATAACAAATGGTTTTTAATATTTTATCTGAACAAATTTAAATAGTAATTATTATTATTGGTTATTATAAAGATAATGAAAATATTTAATTTCAAGCCTATAATAATTAACATATTTAAAGAGAGAAGTTATTAAATGAAGTTGAAATCAAAATAAGATCATTATCTCTTTTCTTTTTATATTAATTAAAAGAATTAATCTAAAATGATAAAATATGGATAATCGGATATACATACTAGATGTTACTAATAGAGATGGGGTCCAAACAAGCAGACTTGGTTTGGCAAAGTTAGAAAAAACGGTATTAAATATATTATTGAATCAAATGGGTGTTTTTCAAAGCGAAATGGGATTTCCTACAACTCTCCACGAAACTAACTATATTAACGCAAATTTAGAGCTTACTCAAATGAAAGTAATCTATCCAATGCGATTAGAAGGGTGGATAAGAGCAATTGAATCTGATGTAGAAAAAGCTGTTGAACTTACTAGAATTGAACATTTAAATTTATCAATTTCCACATCTAATCAAATGATTAATGGAAAATTTCAAGGAAAATACGATAGAGACGACATAATAAAACTCATGACAGATGCTGTTATGCGAGCTAAAGACTTAGGTATTAAAACGATTGGTGTAAATGCTGAAGATGCAAGTCGTACGGGAATGGACTATTTAGTGAAATTTGCCTTAGCAGCTAAGAAAGCCGGAGCAGATAGAATACGCTATTGTGATACGTTAGGATATGAAAATCCATTCCGCATCCATTTTAGATGTAAAGACCTAACTAAAGCAATAGACATGCCAATTGAGTTACATACTCATAACGATCTTGGAATGGCGGTAGCCTGTGCAGTAATGGGCGCTAAAGGTGTAATTGAAGAAGGTCAAGACGCTTATATTAATACAACTGTTAACGGAATGGGTGAACGAGCGGGAAATTGTGATTTAGTTTCCACTCTTTTAACTTTAAAACATGGAGCAGAATTTGACGAATTAGACTTGATGGATCCCAATTTAGATTTAAGTAAGGCATGGCAGGTAGCAAAATACGGAGAACATGCATTTGGAGTTCCAATTCCCGTTAATCAAGTGGGTGTGGGTTCTAATATGTTTGCTCACGAATCTGGTATTCATGCCGATGGCGCTTTAAAAGATCACAAGAATTATGAATTATATGATTTTCACGAACTAGGGCGCGGTCAGAAAATATTAATTGAAACAGGTAGGAAAATTACTACGGGAGAATATTCTGGCGTTTCCTCTTTTAAGCATGTGTACGAAAATTTTGATTTGAAATTTAAAAACGACGAAGAAGCTCGGCAAATTTTGGAGCTTGTGCGATACGCAAATGTACACAAGCAGAAACCGCTCGTGAGAGAAGAGTTTATTTTTATAGCGGAATATCCCAGGATTGCAGAAACTATTTTAACCATGACACCACCACAGATTACAATATTTCGACCATATGTAGAGCACAAAAAACAGAGAGAAGAAGTTAAAGGGATAAAACATAAAAAACCTATGAAAACAGAGCAACCTGTTATTGAAAAATAATCTTAAAATTATATTTTGGTCTTCTCAATTTAAATTTTTGACAAATTAATTTTTATTATTCTCGTATCCATTTAGTTTACTAATTATTAAAGAATATGGTTAAACATCAATTATTTTATATAAATATTTATCTATTGCTTTCGATTTTAAATTTAACACAAAACGATTTTATAACTCTTAAAAAATTTAAAGTGAAAGGATATATAATAATACAAGTATATCTGATCGGCAAAATAAAATTATAATATATATACATTAAAATTAAATAGGACTCTTTCTCTTAGATCATTATTAATAACTAAAATAATTCGATAGAAATAAATAGAGGCTTATTATTGGTAATTTAATAACTCAAAATTAAATATTGAGAAATTTAAGAAACTATCAATTATTAATTAAATATGTGCTATTTTATGAAAAATAATTACAAAAATAAAATAAAATCAATAAAATATTTTGAAGAATCAAGAAATATTGAAGAGATCTGCTGCCAAGAACCTATTTTATCAATAAAAGAAGGTACGATCGTCTGTATGAATTGTGGAACAGTTAAAGGAGAAAATTTTGTTGGACAGGAAAAGCGTGCATATTCATTTAAAGAGATAAACGAAAGACAACAGAACTCACCTCGATGGAGAGAATTTGGTCCAAGAACCATAATTTCTTCAAGTAATATTGATTCAAGAGGGAATGCTATAGATGCAAAGGGGAGAACTCTATTTTCAAGACTATCTAAAATTCAAAACTCATTGATATCAAGTATAGAAAGGAACTTTTGGGAAGCTAAACCTAAATTAAATTTACTTGCTTCAAAAATGAGTATTCCTGAATATATTAAGGAGACATCGTGGAAAATTTATTCCTTAGTAGCTAAAAAAAAATTAACTATGGGCAGATCTATTGATGGATTTTTAGCTGCTTCACTATACGCTGCAATACGGGTTCACGAGTTTCCCCGCTTACTTGAAGATGTAAGTGATGCTTCGATGATTGAAAGACATACTGTAATTAGATCTCTTGCAATTATCACCCGCGAAATTTTACCTGAATTATCATTAACTTATAAACCGATTTCAGCTGAGCAGCTTATTTTTAAATTTGGGAACGAATTAAAAATGCCTATGGAAATTCAAAAAGAAGCTATAAATATGCTTATAAAAGCAAAAAAGAAAGGTATACCTCATATTGGAAAAGATCCAAGAGGTTTAGCTGCTTCTGTAATTTATATAGCCGCAAGAAAAACACCTAATCGAAAAACACAAACCGAAATAGCTCAACTTGCAAAAATTACTGAGGTAACTTTAAGGAATAGGATTAATGATATGAAAAATAAAATATAAATACAGGATATTTTCCCAATGATATCAAACTTTCTAGACGATAAAATTTAATTAAACAAAATTGAGGAGCTAATGAATTTACCGTTATTAATTGTTATTTTCGTTATATTCATTTTAATGTTAATTAGTTATTCAATTAAAGATTTAGATTTTGTTGCAATTTCATTTGGATGTTGTTTTTTAGCTGCAACAGTAACTGGATTTGTTATGGGGTTAGATTTTTGGATTTTTATTCGATATATTGAGTTTGAGGCAATTATCGTTATCTTAAGCATGAGTATCATAACAAAAATTGCGCAAGATTCAAATATTTTGGAATATATCGCAGTTAAGCTTTTTAAAATATCAAAAGGAAATCAAAGAACGTTCTTTTATTTAATATGCATCATAACTACTTTATTAGCTGCGATTATTACTGATGTTGTTGTGGTATTAATCCTTGCTCCTGTGGTTATACGTTTATGCAGATTTCTAAAAGTTAGAGCGGGAACTTACTTATTAGGAATGACAATTTGCATTAATATTGGATCAATAATAACTCCATTTTCAAGTGGAGAAAATATTATTATATCCACATACTTTAACTTGGATACTCTTTATTTTATTCAATATTACTGGGCATTTTCTTTTTTCCTTTTATTTGTTACTGTATTTTTAATAGATAGAATTTTATTAAGTAAAGAACCAAGAATTGAAGAACTACAAAAAACCTTCGTTTTAGATTTAATTGACGCAAAAGTTATGATAGAAAATAAAAGAATGTTTTACTTTAATAGTATAGCAATACTCATAACGATAATCCTATTTGCAATTTTACCCTTTCTCTATTTAACAGCTGCTTTTTCTTCTATCTTTTTGGTATTAGTAAATAAAAAATATACTAAAAAACAAATGACTGATTTATTGAGAGATATT
>JBHLLE010000390.1:0-4634 GCA_048885945.1 Candidatus Hermodarchaeota archaeon
TCGTCTAATAACTCTTCTTCTTCTATCTTTTTTACTTGTTTTAGAACAACATAGACCCCGTGGTTCCAAAGTACAAACATGAAGAAGAAAAATAACACAAACATGTAAATTACAAACGCAATCCATAGTATCCAATGACCAATGTTAAAGTTTATCACTGCCCATTCCCAGAGGTCTGCAATAAACGCAAGTGTACCACCAGGCAAAAATCCAATAATTAACGATATAACAGTCACGTAAATACCCACAAGAGTAATACCCATTAACCATCGAAGATAAGTATAATCTTCCCATTTTTTAGCAACAAGTCTATCCTTGTACATGATTTTACATATTCTTACTATACCCCCTCTAAATAGGGCATAGAACAAAACTAAAATAATTAAATGACCAGTTATGAATCCTGCAACGATTGCGACTTGGTATCCCAAATCAAGATTAATATATTGTTGCCAAACCTCTGGGTCCACTGCAGAAAGAATAGTCGCCCAAATTCCAATTACGGCTATAATGGAAGCAACAACAAATGAATAATAGAAAGCTCTAGCGACTCTTACGTTCCAAGTACTATATTCATCTAATGGTCCTGGTTCTCTTGTAGGAGCTCTTCTTGGCATATATCATCCTCTATTAAAAATTTTTTAAATTATTTTTATTATTAATTAAATTTCTTTTTTTTGATATATTCTTTATTTTATTTATCTTTAATTTATTTTTTATTTTTTTATTGATAAATTATAAATCAACACTTATTTTTTTAGAGATAGTTTTTTATTATCTTCAAATTTTTATTGGTTCTCCGCAATATGGACACGTGGCTAGTTTTTCTTCCAATTCTTCACCGCAATATGGACAAGTTAGCTTTTCAACTTTTTTTTCTTCTTTCTTTTCAACTTTCTTTTTTGCTGGTGCCTTTCCGGTTTTTTTCTTTTCAACTTTCGCCATAACCTTTTGTTTTGCAGTTAGAGTTTCTGCTAATTTAGGTTTTTCAAAAGGTTGATTTGAAAATTCTAATTTTGTATGACATGTAGGGCAATATACTTTTTTTCTCAGACTTTTTACATATATTATATATGCTATTATACCAATTCCTAAGGTAGCAATGCATATTACGACCCATATTGTTTTCTGCATGGAATCAAGTGGTTTTTGGGAAGGATTATGGATTTCTTTTTGGCAATACTTACACCATGCATATTTTATTTTAACCATTTAAATCATCTATTTTTTTTTAAAAAAATTTTTTATCGTTATAATATTACTTCTTTTATAGATTATTAAGTCTTATTGAACTGAACTGATTTTGGAAGCTAATTCCTTTTATATCGAAACTTATGGATGTACTTCAAATAAAGCTGATTCTTATATAATTTCTAGTATTTTAAAAAAAAAAGGTTACATTCAAACATCAATAGAGGAAGCAGAATTTATTATTATTAATACATGTGCTGTAAAAGAACAAACTGAAAATAAAATAAAAGAACGATTAAAGCAACTAGATACGATTTATTCAAAGTATCCTAAGAAACACATTATTATTGCGGGATGTCTCCCCCATATCGCCCCAAATTGCGTTAAAACAATTCAAAAAATAATTCCAACCAATTCGGCGATTATAGATTTGGATAACATAAATGATATACCTGAAATATTTGCAAAAATTAAAAAAGGACAGAAGAACCTAATTTTGAAAAGCGATTTGAAAATAGATAAAGCAAAATATTTAATTGATTATCCAAAAGAAAAAATTACAGGTATTATTCCAATCTCAGAGGGTTGTAAAGGAAGATGTACATATTGTTGCGTTAAAAATGCGCGAGGTAAATTAAAATGTTATAATCCTCAACATATTATTGAAAATGCTAAATACCAACTAAAACAAGGAATAAAACAGATATATTTAACTTCACAAGATTGCAGTACTTATCAATATAAGGACTATGATCTATACGACTTGGTGAGATCTATAACCGATTTACCATATAAATTCTATCTAAGGATAGGGATGATAAATCCTAACTTTTTAATTGACAATTTTAATCAATTAATTTCAATTTTTAATCTTAAGAAAGTATATCATTTTTTACATATACCAATCCAATCTGGAAGCAATAGAATTCTTAATTTAATGAAAAGAACATACATTATTCCCCAGATTATAGGTAAAATTGATAAATTAAGAACAAAATTTCCATATCTTACGATTTCTACTGATATAATTTGTGGTTTTCCAGGAGAATCTGAATATGAATTTTATCGTACTATAAACTTCATAAAATGGTTAAAACCAGAAATATTAAATATATCAAAATTTACCACAAGACCAGGAACTGAAGCAAAAAGGATGAAACAAATTGACAGTAAAACCATCAAGGACAGATCTATAAGATTATCTAATGTTTTCCGAGGTAGTCTTATTAATATGAATAAGAAATGGGAAGGATGGAAAGGTGAGGTTTTAGTTCTTCATCGAGGATCTAAAAATGGTCAAGTTTTTGGGAGAAATTTTGCCTATAAGAACATTTTTATTAATAATAATAATGATGCTATTGGGAAGTTTTTAGAAGTAAAGATAGAAAAAGTGGATGGTTTTAATCTTTTTGGTAAATTGAAATAGAATTATGAAATTATCTTATTTTGTATAATTATCCTTTTTTATAAAGAAAAATAAGAGTTTTTGTTGGTTTTAACCCAGGCAAGGGCAGTCAAATCCAATCTCAGTTTTTTATTGGATGTTCATCCTAAACCAACATGTAATTTGCGAGAGTAAATTTCTTTCCCCTCGTTATCAACTACAGTAACATGGGCGGCACACGATAGTCAGCAATCAAAACAGCGAACTATCATTTCTAAGACATTTACTACTCCTTCTGGTATATCACTCATTTTTTTATCAACACCTTTATTAATTATTTAACTTTTTCTTATCATTAAAATATGATTCTTATCAAAATTAATTAGGGTTTTTATAATCTATTTGAGGTTATATTTTTCAAGTAGAGCAGTTAATCTGGAGCGGTGAAATTTCAATCCAATATCATCAGGTTTAATACCCATAGCTAATGCTAATAATTCAGTTAAATACAAGATTGGGATTCCGAATGTAGTGTCTGCGAGTTTTTCAGCATTTTTTTGGTTAGTATCCATTTGTTGAAAACATGCTGGACAAATAACTATAAAAGCTTCAGCTCCAGCATTGATTGCGCTTTTGAATTTATTAATTAGTATTTGTAATGAAGGTTCTTCTTCTGCGTTTCCGACTCCCGATCCACAACACAACATTTCCTCTTCATAGTCTACAGGAGTAGCTCCCGTTGTGGCTACTAATTCTCGTAATTTGACAGGTTTCATTGGATCATCTGTTTGCATAATCTCTGAAGGGCGATTATAGTGACAACCTGTATGACATGCTACTTTCAAACCAGTTAAATCAATAGATAACGCCTCTTTTATCTTATCTAAACCTAAATTATAGAGTACTTCTACAAAGTGATACACGTTTATGCTGCCTTTAAATTCCTTTCCAATTGTTTTAAGAACTTTGTTAATTTTTTCCTTTTCGTGCTCATCGTGATTTAGCTCGTGATTAACAGCTTTTAGCGTCTGAAAACAACCATTGCATAATGAAACAATGTCTTTTCCTTCTGCTTCAGCAATAGTAAGATTTCTAGCACCCATTGCTAACCAACTGGTGTGATCAACAGCATTGAAACCAACAGGGTCAGGACAGCACGCAAAAGCACCCTCAGACGTTTTTATTCCTAATTTGTCAAATACTTTTCGAGCACTCGCTTCAATGAATGGAATTCTGTTTCCAATTGTACAGCCTTCAAACATTTTATATTCTTCAGCTTTTGCCATATTTATTCCTCCATAATAATTTTTTAAGACTTTATGATTTTATTTAAATTTGTAGCATTTAATAACGCTTGTACCTCCTTTTCATCTGGAGGTTCAATCATGGGGAGTCCAAGATCCTTTCTTCTTCTTTCAATAGCAGGTTGCATAGGTATTGCTTTACCAGTATCGTATACTGCTGTTGCTTGATTGGTATAATGATCTGGAGCCTCTCCCATAGCTATACTCATATTCTTAAGAACCGTAAATACTTCAGTTAACTCAATTTTTTGAGGACAAACCTCATCACAAGTATCACAGACAGTACAACCCCATAGGTTAAAATTATCCTCTTGACCAAAAATAGCACCCTTAAAACCTAAGAATGAATTTAAAATAATTGGTCTAGGATTATATCTCTGATTTGTAACTTTAGCAACGGGGCATACATCTGTACATCTTGCACATTGATAACAGTACTTTAATGTATCGTGAATATGAGCATCCATTACTTTTTTACGAAGTTCGTAATCTACTACAACCATTTTTTTCACTTTATTTTTATTTAAAATTTTTATTATTAAAAAATTAATTAGTTAATTCTTGAATTTTTATTTTATCCAGGGATCTGGTAATTTTAATCCATCAAGAGCTTTGTCTTCGAATACCTGCTTAGCAACATGCATTAAAGTTTTCTCAATACCCGCAATGTTATGATTCGTTGCAACTAAGAGATTGGCTTTCTTACAGATTCCATCTGCATCCGAGAAGATGTGATATAATAATATCCCTCGTGG
>JBHLLE010000391.1:0-4626 GCA_048885945.1 Candidatus Hermodarchaeota archaeon
AAATAGGAAATTTCATCTTTTTTTATTCCATAAATAATATAGACTGTTTACTATTGGATTATGTTCAACAAATATTATTATTTAGAAAATTAATTAATTTCCATAGAACCTTTTTTTATAAAATTCTAAGAATCTATGAAATTATTTAAAATTAATAATAATCAAAAATTCTTATTTAATAATAATTAAAGAGATATTATGGAAGAAAAAATTGATTGCTTTGAACGATAATTTAATTCTTATTGCAGGAGGAGGCAAATTTGGTGCAAATGCTGTTAAATATGCAAAGAAAGAGAAATATTTGACGATTTTAGTAGATTCTGATCCAAATTGTCATGCTTCTCAGTACGCTGACTTTACGATTAAAACTATAGAAGAATTTGAAAAATATTCTCCTCGTTTAACGTTAGGAGATGTAATTTTTTTGAATACAGATATCACGGTCATTAATGATATTTTAAACGATTTTACTCCAAAATTCATTATCCCCGTGGTCCCTGTTCATCTGGTTTTCTTAATCGTAAAGAACCTTTTAACTGAAAATTTAATATCTGTATTACCAGATTCTAAATTTGTTGATAGTATTGCTAATAAGATTAATCCAAATTTATTATTAAGTAAAGTTCTTGAAAAAGGAAATATTTATCTATCTTACGCGAAAATCAATGAAATGTGTCCAGATAATTGTTCTGGTCCATTGAACTATTGTCCTAATTTTAAAAGGGAAAAACCGATAACAGTTACTAAATATATTAAAGACTTTCTTAAAATTCATCATGTAATCGAGATATCTCGTAATAAAACTAATTTAATAACAGTTTTAATTGAAAGTTATCAATTAAAACCAGGTTTAGGGGCACTGAAAGGAGAAGAAATAAAATTGATAATGAATACATTAAAAGAAACCTTAGAATTATTAAAAAATCAAAATTTTCAAATTATTACCGCAACGACCTGTAATTGCCATGGTGTTATAAGTTTATTTAAGAAAAAGTAATAGAAATTCGAATAAATTGATTATATCGATTTGATTTCACTGGTATGTATGTTTTTAAAATAAAAAACTAGCAAAAGATAATCAATATTTATCGCAAAATATACAATCCACTCAAAGATAACCGCATCTATAGTAAGCACTAAAATAAGTGTAACATGAAGTAAGACTATTATAAAATTAAAAATCACAATTGGTTTTAGGGAAGAAAAATAATTATAGAGAAAAATTCCCATCATTAGTAATGAAGAGAAATTTAAAGTAAAGAAAATAACCGCCCAGATTAAATGATATGGTCTATATTCTTGGGAAAAAATTCCAACCATAATACCAGCAAAACCCAGTAAACATCCAATTATAATTGTGATTTTTAAAATATGTTTCTGAATTTGAGATGAATCTTCTGAATACCACAAACGAAGTCCTAAATAAAAAGCAATAAAGAATATCCCTGTGAGAATATTGCTCAACCTTAGAAAAACTGCGCCAGAGGGATTATGATTTACATTTCCTAAAGTACTAATTGTTTTTTCAAACATATTAAATGTTCCAGGAAAAAGAATCAGAGAAACTATTATTAGAGTGTTTCCAATTATGAACGTTAAAATTCCAGCGATACAAGTTAATGGCCATTTACCGTATGCAAGCTTCATAATATAATTTTTTTAATATTTTTATTATGTTAGTTAATTATTACTTTTTAAAATTATAGAAATACAAAAAGTGAACTTAAATTAAATTTCCAGACCTTCAAGATTCCAAAGACTCAGGAAATTTTGTCGCAATTTCATTGCTAAATCTGGATCTAACACATTCATACTAGCGAAAATTTGAGAAGGTTTTAATGGATTTTGGAGTTTAAATATAATTCTTTCTCGATCAAATATGTCATATAATGTTGGAATTCTCCTATGAACATATCTTACTCCAAAACTAGGATTTTCTGTTGATAAACCATATGTTTCTTCAAGAATTTTTTTTATTTTAGCAAAAATTTGAGCATCTTGAGATTTTTCTTCGTCCGAAAGAGATCTTTTATCGTGTTCAAAACTCCATATAAACTTCAATCTTACACCTCGGTCTAAAGCGTCTTTAAAAGGTTCAAAAAAATCTTTACCATATGGGAGAATTTTTACCGTGTGTTCATCCGCAAAACTATTTAATAATAATTCCTCTCTAGAATTACGGGAAAATTTCCGATAAAGTGAAACTATAGACTGAAATCCATAAGCGGTTGACCAAAATACTTTAATTGGTTCCTTTTTAATAGAAGATTCAGAATTATATAGGTCTGCTTCTAAAAGTTTAGCTTGAGCAATTAAAAATGCTTCTTTTCTTTTATTTTCGACGGTTTGATGATGAATTAGATTTTCTAATGCTTTATTTAAGGTTAAAGATTTAAATTTTTTAGGCCTCGAGTCAATTATTTCAATCATACCCTTATCGTGTAAATCGTCTAGTACTTCGTAAATTCTTCCGCTTGGAACTTTAGACTTGGAGGATATTTTTTTTGCTGTTATACCATCGAATTTAGACGACTTTGCAAGTACTAAAAAGGCATTAATTTCATAACTCGTCAGATTTGCATTTGTTAAGAATTCTGTTATATTTCTCATCAAATTATCTGACATCCCATTATTCTTATCTATCATTCAACTTAAAATTAGTTGTTTTGGATCGATTAATCTTTATATACTAATTAGTTTGGTCTTTTTTATAATTATATTGGATGATTTTAATGAGTGAAAAAGAATTAGATATATATCGAGAATTGCAAAAACATCTCGATAAAATGCCTATTGGTTTTCCTCCTACAAGCTCAGGTGTAGATTTAAAAGTTTTAAAATTTCTTTATAATCCAGAACAGGTAGAACTTGCGTTGAATTTAAGCTTTATTCCACTCCCTTTAAAGAAAATCTTTAGAAAAGTTAAAAAATTTGGGATTACGATTAATGAACTCGAAGAGAAATTGATGCAAATGCACAAAAAAGGATTGATTCATTCTATAATAAAAGAAGAGAATGGTGCTGAAGTTAAATATTTCTCAAATGCATTTTATTTAATTGGAATATTTGAATTTCAAAGAAATTGGATGACAAAAGAATATATCTTAGATTTCAAGAAATATTTTGAAGAGGCGTTTTTTCCAGAAGAATGGAATAAAACTAATATCCGACAAACACGGGTAATACCTATAGAACAAAGTATAGTGAATATGCAAGAAATTGCGACATATGACTATGTTAGAAAAATAATTGATAATGTTGATGGTCCAATTGCAATAATGGATTGTATATGTCGTAAAGCTAAAGAATTATTAGATGATCCATGTAAGAAAACAAAAATGATGGAGACTTGCTTTACTTTTAATCAAGCGGCAGAATCATTTCTGGAAAAAAATCTTGCTCGTCAAATTAATAAAAAAGAAGCATTAGAAATTTTAGAGGAAATAGAAAAAGAAGGTTTAGTACTACAACCGGGAAATGCTCAAAATCCAATAAACATATGTTGCTGCTGTGGTTGTTGTTGTGAAATTATGTTAAACGAAAAAAAATTTGATCGCCCAGCAAAGTTTTTCAATAGCAATTATTTAGCAGAAGTGGATTCAGAACTTTGTATAGGATGTGGTATTTGTTCAGATCGATGTCAAATGGATGCCATGAAGATTATTGAAGAAAAATCAAAGGTGGATTCTGATAGATGTATTGGATGTGGAGTTTGCATTCCAACATGCCCTCAAGAGGCAATTAAACTTATTAAGAAAGACACGGAAATAATACCTCCAAAAAATTTCTTAGATACTTATATTGCTATAATGGACAAAAAAGCAGAATTAGCCAGAGCAGAAAAACAATGAATTAATTTTTTCCTTTTTTTCTTAAAAAATGAATCATTATTCGGAGATTTTGTAAAGATAAATATGAAGAAATACATAAAAAGCGAAAATATCAAGATTTAGGATGATAATGAAATTGAAAGCTAAATTATTTATGACAGATATAAGGTTAAAAATTAGAAACAAAAAAAAAAAGAATAAAATAGTATTATTTACCCAAAACTCCTTTCATGCTCTCAAGAATACTATTAATTTCAGTTCTGAATTTTGTTAATTGATCAAAGTATAAATTACTTACTTGAAGTAATTGTTTAACTACGAAATCTGGAGACTTAACAATTTGTTTAGCCATTTTAATCGATTCATTTAAAACCTCTCCAAGATCTACTATCTTATTAACGATGTTTAATCGGAATGCTTCATCAGCTGTAATAAATGTATCCTTAGTAGAAGTGTTTAATGTAATCTCAATAGCTTTTGCCCTACCAGCAATCGCCATATAAGGGAAAAAAAGAGGACAAGCGCCAAAACTAATCTCAGGATGCCCGAACATAGCATTTTTTGAAGCTATTCGTAAATGACAAAGTATTGCAAGATCAAAACCCCCCGCTAAAGCATAACCGTTGATTGCTGCTATCATCAATTTTGGAAATTCAATAAGTGTTTTATGGAAAAGATCATTAGATTCTACAAATTCATTATATTCTACTTTTCCTTGTATGACGGCTTCAACTTCAGATCTATCAAAACCAGCTGTGAAAATTTCTTCACCTCCATAGAAAATAACTGCTTTAAT
>JBHLLE010000392.1:0-4618 GCA_048885945.1 Candidatus Hermodarchaeota archaeon
CACCGCCCCAAAGTACGAGATCGTCTCCAAAATTTTCTTTTATATATTTAGGATCCATATTTTTTACGTTAATCTGAATAGGATTTAAAATGTCTATACCACATTCAATTAAATCGGGGATTAGTGGTACAATCGATCCGCACGTATGAAAGAATACCTTCATAGAACTATGTTTTTTTACATAGCTACATAGCTCTTCGTGTCCGTGCTTGTAAAACTTTCTATAGGTTCTAGGACTCATCATCGGCCCATTGTTTTCTCCTAAATCGTCGCCAAAAATAATAATATCTATAACATCCCCTAAATACTTACAAATCGCTGATAAGGATGCTATTTGGAATTCGATTTGAAATTCAATCAGTTTTTCTAATTTAGTGGGATTTCGAACGGCATCAACAAGTATTTTATCTAAACTTCTGAAACTATGAAGAGGCTGGAATACTCCTACTCCAAGATTCAAAACTATCAGTTTGTCAGTCTCATTTCGGAGTTTTATTGCGTGTTCTCGTAAATTACGCCAGAATCTCTTTTCACCCATATTACTAAAGGGAGGAAAAGCACAATCGGTTCCTAAAACTTTGTCAAAGGCTTTTATAAATTCTAAAAAGGTAAAATCTTCAGGATATCCCTTATCAAAAGGGTAATAAGTTTGATCCATAACTAAAGCATCCTTAGACATCCTTCCTATAAGCGTTCCATCTTTATGAAAATAGTCAAAAGAATCGTCGGGATTGTGTTTTGGTTGAAAAAATTTAGGAAATTGCATTTTAATCCCATTTGTTTCAACATCGTACCAATCTTTATCCTCTGTTAGATATGCTGCTCCAACATCTATAACATCAATTCCATATCGTTCTATAAACCAGTCCTCGACACGAGCTAATTGCTGTAATACTTCGTAAACACGTACATTTCCCTCGTTTATCCCTAAATAATTTTTTAAATTGTAATATGCTATAGCAGAAATTCCTGTTACTGTACTTGATCCAATATCAACTGGAACTCGGTCAGGTTCTCTATGGTTTAGCGTAGTTATCATTCGCTCTCTCGAATTCATTTTTTATCCCCCATTATTCTATTAATTAAATTATAGTAATGTAATTATTCATTAGATCAATTATACTAAAAATTTTAACTTTAATTATTTTGTGGTAAATTATTTTTAATAAAGGAGTTCAAAACGAAAAACTATAAAATATATCTAGCTTATTTAGAAATAAACGATTTAATAGAGTAGAGGTTCGAAAAACTTGAATATAATTCTTTTCATAACGTACTTAGGTATAATTCTATTACTTATTGCTGTTATAACTACAATTTTACTTAAATGGAAGGATTATATTCCAAAATTATGGCTTTTACTTCTTGTTCTATCGTTTTCAAGTGTAATAATAGGACTTTTAATGTTACTTATAGCAGAAATATTAGCACCTTATAATTCAAACTATTATGTAAATCCATTTTTATATATCATTTACTTTGGGCTGATTGGGAGTTCAATGTTTACAATTTATCTCCTAGTCGTTCAAATCCATTTTAAACACATCAAGTTTTTAATGATCGTAGGAATCATTATGTTTGTAATAATAATCCTTTTTCTTATTATAAGTATTATCATATTGATGTTGTATCAGGTTCCAGAATATCCTTGGACAGCTTACTTAGCATTTGAATTTGTATATGGGCAAGGAATTACAGCTTATATTTTACTTGCTATAGGAAGTTTTTCTCATATAACTTCTGATAGATTAGAAAAAAAAGTACGCATTGGACTTTTTTTGACAGGTGTGTTTAGCCTAGGAATGATATGGGGATTATTATTAATAGCAATTGGTTTGTTATATGTTGATTTCTCCACCGCTCTTAGTCTTTATACATCAATTTTTTGGTTATTATGGATGGGTTTTGTAGCTATTATTTTTTTACTAATGGTTCGAGGAGCTATTAATATGATTTCATAATCTAAGCCTATAATTATTTTTTAATAGGCAAAGTACATTAAATTATACAAATATACTTTTAAAGACATTTATTTGGAGCATTAGGATTAAAGAAACATTTTGGATCTGAAGCCGTAATATCTCCCAGATAGATATGAGCATTAGCTCTACACCCATAACAGACTAATTTAGATACGCAAGTTGCACAAGGTCCTTTAACATTAAATTTCAGTAAAAGTTTCTTTTTTGATTTTTTAACTATATTTAAAATATCCTCTTCATAAATATTTCCTTCAGATAGATCAGGTAGCAGTAAGCACGGTACTACATTTCCATTGGCAAGAATTGCGATATGAGATTGACACGCATATTTACCGTCAGAACATCCTACCAAAAGCATATGTTTTCCTTCAACTTCTGCTCTATGGCGAAATGCTCTTTCAATTTGATCTAGTGTAGGTTCCCATTTAGATCCCTCGTTTTTTGCAAGTCCTAATGGTCTAAAAACTGCTATTGCTACATGTTTTGCTCCCTTTGAATAAAACCAATCCATAAGTTCTATAATTGTATCAGCATTTTGATTTGTTAAAGTTGGGCACCCATATATTCTATCAGGAGGAAATCCTTCATTAAGTAGAGTTTGATATCCTTCTATTTTGGAATTTAATGAATCTGGTAGCTTATTCACCTTGCTGTAGGATTTCTGATCAAGTGTATCGATATGCATACCAAGTATAAATTCTTGATTTCTTGATAAAGCTAAATCGCTAGCTTCTTTCAACCATTTTGTTTTATTTTTTGGAATTAAACCAGCAAGTGGCATATACAAATGAAATCCTTCTTGAATTGCGTAAAAGACCATTTCTTTACAGTTTGGATGTAGAAGTTGATCCCCACCGTATAAATATATTACTCGAATTCCAAGCTTTTTTAATTCGAGAATTTCTTTAAATTTATCAAATGATAAATTATCAATTTTAAGATCGTTTATATCTAAAGAGCTTGCATAACAATATAAACAACCCCCCGCACATCTCTCATTTATTTCTATATTTAAACAAACTGGATTTCCTTTACTGTAGATTTTGACAATTTCTTTTTTTGTAAAAAGATCTATTGGTGGATTCTCTCTTTTGCTATGCTTTATCTTAAACAAAACTAATTCATCTCATAAAAAATTTTTCCATTATAAAAATATAGTAAGCTAATAATATGTTTATTATTATTTTGTTTACTTTGTTGAAATAGAAGATTGCATAAACAATAAAAAGTTTATTCAATTTCAATTTTTAAAATATTTTTTTAAAAATTAATATTAAATTATAAAATCAGAATTGGATTTATTTTATGAACGCTAATAAAATAGCTATATCAAAGGTTAAAGCTGATAATGTAAAGGAGGCAGTTTATCAAACTTTAGACTTAATCAACGCTAAAGATCTTTTTAAAAAAGAAAATTTGAAGATTTTACTAAAACCTAACCTTCTAATTGCGAAAGAGCCAGAAAGAGCAGCAACCACTCATCCAGCAGTCGTCAAAGCGTTAATTCAATGGCTTAAACAGTTTAATCCTAGAAAGATAATTGTAGGGGAATCTAGCGGTACTGCGAAGCGGGGGGAAACTGATAGAGCCTTTAAAGTGAGTGGTATTCAGGGGGTATGTGAAGAAGAAAATGTAGAATGGACCTCTTTTGAAAAGACTCAAAGAAAGATTTATCAAATTGAGAATCCACTCGTATTAAAGGAGTTTTCTGGATCAACTCTATTAGATGAAGTTGATGTTATCATCAATATTCCAAAGATAAAAACACATGGACAGTGCATTCTTACTTGTGTAATTAAAAATATGTTTGGGACCTTAATATTGGGAAATAAAGCATCTACTCACGCCAAGTTCCCTCGTTACGAAATGTTTTCTTCTGCCCTTGCCGATATTTATTCCGTTTCAAAACCTCAATTAACGCTAATCGATGGGTACTATTGTCAAGAAGGTAATGGTCCTTCCGCTGGAGATGTGGTAAAGCTGAATTTAATATTAGCTGGATATGATCCAGTAGCATTAGACACAGTAATATGTGAAATCATAGGACTCAATCCTAAAGACATTTTATATATTAGTAAAGCTGAGGAAAAATCGTTAGGAACTTCAGATATAGCAAAAGTTGAGATCTTGGGAGAAAATATAAAAGATGTGAAAAGAAAATTTAAAATACCAAAAACCATGCCCATTGCACCTTTACCTAAATTTCTTGGGAAATATGTAGGTAAAATATTGTTCAGATCCTCTATCAAATTTGATAAGACAAAATGTAAATTATGTTCTACATGTTGGAAAAATTGTCCAGTTCAAGCAATTAATCCTCCGCAAGAATTAAAACAGGGAAAATATGTTCCAAAATGGGATAAGTCTAAGTGTATAACTTGCTATTGTTGTGCTGAATTATGTCCATACGAAGCTGTAGACTTTAAAATTAGTATATTAAAGAATGTACTGACTTCTTGGCTTGTATTTGTTCTTTTAGGAGGAATTCTATTAATTATTGGAATTGTTTGGTTAATACTATATTTAATAAACTTAATTTTTTAAATTATGTATTTATCATCACAAGAATGGTATTCTTAAGAATTATATAAAATTATCCAAAATAATTATTCATTTTAATGAGTTCTCTTCTTAAA
>JBHLLE010000393.1:0-4610 GCA_048885945.1 Candidatus Hermodarchaeota archaeon
TCAGTTAATTATGAGGGTAAGAAAAAGTTATTTAATAATGGTGAACCTGGAGAATATACTACTGAACTATATAAATGATTAACTGGAATTCAAAGATTAGAAATTGAAGACGAATTTAATTGGATTATAAAAGTCGAATAGGTTCTTAAAAATTTCCTTACATTTAAACTAATTTTTTTTTTTATAATATTATTCTTTCTTTAAATTTTAAATTAGAAAAAACATATTGATATGTAAATCACTTAATTAAAAGCATTTAGGAGGAAATTTTATTGAATGCTAGAGTATTAACTTTTGGAGAAATTATGCTTAGATTATCTCCTCCAAATTTAAAGCGGTTTGTACAAGCAAGTAATTTTGAAGTGATTTATGGAGGAGGAGAAGCAAATGTTGCAACATCTTTGGCAAATTTTGGTATTCCCGTAGAATATGTAACCAGATTACCTCAGCATGAAATTGGTGAAGCGTGTATTCAGTACATAAGACAATTCGGAGTAAATACTAGCAAAATTGTAAGAGGTGGTGATAGACTTGGAATATATTTCCTTGAAATTGGAGCATCAAGTCGAGGTAGTAAAGTTATCTACGATCGTGCGAATTCAGCAATCGCAACAGCGACCCTAGAAATGTTTAATTGGGACGAAATTTTTCAGGATATAACGTGGTTTCATTGGACAGGAATCACTCCAGCTATTTCTCAGAACTTAGCAGATATATGTCTTGAATCCGTTAAAATTGCAAAAAAGAAGGGAATTACTGTTTCGTGTGATCTTAATTATCGAAGTAAATTATGGAAATACGGAAAAAAACCATCTGAAATTATGCCTGAATTAGTAAAACATTGTGATGTAGCCATTGGGAACGAAGAGGACGCTGATAAAGTATTAGGAATCAAGGCTCCAGACACAGATGTAACTTCTGGAAAATTAGACGCTACTAAATATAGATTTGTTGTCGAAGAAATGAAGAAGTTATTTCCAAATTTAAATTACATTGCAATTACGCTTAGAGGGTCCATATCTGCGAGTCACAATACCTGGTCGGGAGTTCTCTACGATGGAGACGAAATGTATATAGGTCCACAATACGATATTACTCACATCGTAGATCGCGTGGGAGGGGGTGATTCTTTCATGGCAGGTTTGATTTATGGGCTAATAACAAATAAGAGCGATCCTTTTTATGCTTTAAGATTTGCATTAGCAGCTTCATGCTTAAAACACACGATTATTGGAGATTTTAATCTAGTCTCCAAAGAGGAAGTATTAAAATTAATGGAAGGTGATGCATCGGGACGTGTTTCTCGATGAATTATAATATTAATTAAATTTTTTGTAAAATAATATAATAATATTAAGGAAGTGAAAAAAATTGGAATATGATAAATTAATAATTACTGCTACAACTGCAAATTCTTGGATATATCCTGGTGTTAAAAATTGGGCAGAAAATACCGAACAATTAATTGAAGACGCAGTAAAATGTTATGAAGCGGGTGCTGCAATAGCACACATTCATCTACCTCGTGGAGAAGAAGCTGAGGTTGTTAAAAGAATCAGAGAACAGTGCGATGTTATAATACAAGCAGGAATGTCCAGCGAATCTATTCCTAAAAGAAAAGGAGATTTTGAATCCAAACCCGATATGATGTCTATAATCTTGAATCATCACGCAGAACATTTTACTCAAGTTAACGTTGATGTATTACACCCTATTGAAGAATTAGAAGAATACTGCAAAAAATGTAAGGAATATGGAATAAAACCTGAATGGGAAGTGTGGAATACAGGTTCTTATTGGAACTTAGAATATTTGATAGAGAAAGGATTAATTGATGGACCTCATTATTTGACTCTTTTCTTTAACTGGCCTGGTGGAGGGTGGTCTCCTGCCAGTTTCGAAGAGTACACACATCGGGTTAGATGTATGCCTAAAAATTGCGTTTATTCAGTTAGTACGATGGGAGAGGACCAAACAAAAATAGCTGTGTTATCGTTGACTCATGGTGGTAATATTCGCGTTGGTACTGAGGATTTTCCATTTATTGAGAAAGATATTCCTGCAAAAAATAACGCTGAAATTATTAAGAAATTTGTGAGTATAAGCAATTATATAGGTAGAGAAGTCGCTGATCCATCCGAAGCCCGTAAAATTATTGGTCTTTAGCTAAATTTTATTTAGGTAAATTATTCTATAATAAACCTAATGCGTAATTTTTTTAAATTCATTAGTTAATCTTTAACTATGAAAGAGAATAAAATTACTATTCATATTGTTTTTATTGGTAAACCTCAATGGGAAGCAGGTTGGCCATATATTGGTTATGATAACGAAGAGCTAATTCATACTTACTTGAATCATCTAAAAGAAAAATTTCCAGAAATTAACTTCAATTATAATGAAATGATTGTTAATTATGATCAGAAACTAATTGAAAGAACTAAGGAAAACATTTTAGAAGCTGATGGCTTGATAATTTTTACGATTGGACATTATGGAGATCCGGGTATTGTGAAGGCTGGAATAGAGTTCATTGAAATTGGAAAGCCAATTATATTAGCAAATAAAATTTACGCTGGAGATCATACTTTTACAAAAATTTATGTTAGCGTAAAAGATAGAAATTTTAAAATATATCCAATATCGTCTAAAGATATTATTGATTTTGAGAAAGCTATTGAAACTTTATCTAATATAATTAAACTTAGAGGAAACAATGTTTTAGTTTATGCAAGTGATAAAATTAAGATGGATTGGGATGTGATTCTAGGATTATTTACACCAGAGCGAAGGAAACTTTTAAAAGAAAGTCCCGAATTCATAAATCAAATTGGTAAAATGAGTGGAGATAAGGAATTTCAATTTTACACAGACACCGTTGGATTTGATCAAGCTCATCAATGGAGAAAGGATGAAAAAAAATACAATGAATATTTAAAAAATATTTTTAATGTAGAGATGATACGAGGTAACCCAGATGAGATTGTTCAATATTATGATAAGGTTGATGAGAGTAAAGCTCAAGTTATCGCAGAGAATTGGAATAAAAATGCAATAAAAGTAGAACCTACAGACAAAACTATATTAAATTCTGCTAAATTATATTTAGCTTTTAAAAAATTATTAATAGATAAAGATATAAAGTATTTTACTCCTGATTGTGGTACTTTTTTACTAACTGGAAAATTACCAGCATATCCTTGCATGGCGTTTTTTGAATTGAGTAAAGAAGGTTATTACGGAATATGTGAATCTGATATGGATTCTACCATCAGTTTTCTTTTTGGTTTATTTATAACTGGGCGACCAGGATTTGTATCAAATCATACATTTGATTTTAAAAACGATCAAATAACCTATATGCATTGTGTAGCACCAAGTAAACTATATGGTATCGATGGTCCTCAAGCAGAATATGAAATTTTATATCATGGAGAAACTGCGTATTTAGGAGCATCTCCTTGTGTAAAGTTTCCAGTTGGAGAATTTGTAACAACTATAAAGATTAGTGTTTTTGAAAAGAAAATAGAGATTAGAACCGGAAAAATTGTCGATAATGTTATAGATAAAGGAGGATGTGTTTCAAAAATGCTTGTAGAAAGTAATGTTGAAAAAATCATTGAAAATTATGATTGGGATTCATTTGGGTGGCATAGAGTAACTTTTATAGGTAATTGGAAAGACGCTTTTACAATTGGTGCCAAATTATTAGGTTTAGAAATTGTTGATCTTGGGTAATTAATTTTACATTTATTATTACAATTATCAAAAACCTGTTATTAATTAAATATAGGTGATTCTATGAGTCCAAACCTAACAAATAAGGAACGATTACTAAATACATTCGAAAAAAAAAAAATTGATAAGATTGTTTTTAGTCCACGTTTATATTATTGGTATGGTGGAAACAAGCTTTATACGAAGAAAACTAGTAATGACCAATTAAGTTCTAATATTCCTGAGCGATTTTTAAATAAAACTCAATTAGAGATATATGATCTGCTTCAAGCAAGCCCGAGATATTCAGAAGAAACATTAAATCTCCCTCTCATCAAGACTAAAATAAATTCTAAGGCGGGGATTAATCTTATTACTCAAAAAGGTGCGAAAGAAGGTGAAACGATTACTAAATATAAAACTCCATTGGGAAACTTGACCGAAAAAATGGCAATCGGAGCAGGTTTTGGGATTCATTACACAGAGTTTCCAATTAAAACTGTGGAAGATATGAAAATAATGCGATATATTTTTGAAAACACAGAATTTGTTTTTCTTGACAGGAATTACAAAAAGGCAGAGGCAATCTTAGGAGATAGAGGTGTAGTGAGCACGTATCTTTATTCTTCTCCTTATCAAAGATTGGTGAAAGAATTAATGGGTTTTGTTAATACAGTATTACTTCTCAAACGTAAACCAAATGAAATGGAAAATTTTATGCTATTCTTAGAGAGATGGGATGACAAAATGTATGATATCATTGCGAAATCCCCGTTAGAAATCATTAATTTTGGGGAAAATATTGATGCAAATTTATCACCGCCTCCCCAATTTGAGAAGTATCTCATGCCTTATTATGAACGAAGGGTAAAGCAACTTCATCAAGCAGGGAA
>JBHLLE010000394.1:0-4596 GCA_048885945.1 Candidatus Hermodarchaeota archaeon
AACCTCTCTTATAGATGTTAATTTAAATAATTTTTTAGATGAAAGACTTCAAACTTGTGGAAGTTTAGATCATTGCACAGTATTCATACAACAAAGTTCGATAAGGATTTTAAGAGTTTATATGAAAAAAGGAATAAAATCTGCTAGTAAATTACTAGATTCATATATAGATTATTTAAAAAAATACAGTGAAGCTGGAAGATGTTCAGACAATAAATGTATGAAGAATGCAATTAAAATTTTCAAATCTTTGAATGAAATTATTGATTTTTCAGAACAAAAAACTCTTAAAAGTAAGAATGTTCTCTTTTCAAGAATTAAAGAATATAACTTATCGGAAATAAATGAAAAAAAAGAATCTAACCTTTTAATTCCTTTATCGAATGAAACTAGGATAAAAATTTTAAAAATTCTTAGCAAAGGAGGAGCCTATTATTCACAATTACAACGACAAGTAGGATTAAAAGGAGGACATTTTTACTTCCACCTTGACAAACTTATAAATGCGGGTTATATTACCCATGAAGAAGATAAAGGCTTATATTTGATTACAATAAATGGTTTAAAAGCTTTAAAATTTTTATTTGAATTAAGTCAAGAATTATCAATTTGATACTAGCCAAATCAATCTATATCTAAAATATTTGCTATAAATAAATCACGATCGAAGAGTACTAAATCATCGTAATTCTGTCCGACTCCTACAAAAATAATCGGTTTTTTTGTCTCGTACGAAATAGATAAAGCTGCCCCTCCTTTGGCGTCAGCGTCTAGTTTTGTTAAAATATTAGCGTCGATCCCAATGTGTTTCTTGAATTCCTTAGCTTGAAATAGAGCATCGTTCCCTGCTAAGCTATCTCCAACGAAGATTATTAAATCGGGTTGAGCTATTCGCGTGATTTTTTGCATCTCGGTCATTAAATTCTTATCAGTTACTTGCCTCCCTGCGGTATCAATCAATACCACGTTTATTTTCTTAGCTTTTGCGTGTTCTATAGCATCAAATGCGACGGATGCGGGATCTGATTTATACTCGTGTCTGATTACCTTAATATCAACATTATTCATATGGTAAGAAAGTTGTTCTATAGCTCCAGCACGGAAGGTGTCTGCTGCGGCTGCTACAGAACTAAACTTACTTTTTTTTAAATAATGTGCAATTTTAGCCATTGTGGTAGTTTTCCCAGTTCCATTTACTCCTAAAAAAACTATAATGTAAGGTAGATTTTGCGAATTTTTAGCTTTAATTTCCTTTATTAAATCAATTTCCTTTTCTGGAGTTAAAATCTCGATTATAATATCTTTTAAAGTATTAAATAAAGTTTTTTTTGTGGATTCAAAGCGTCTAATTTGCTGTCCTTTAAAAGAGTCTATTAAATTATTACAAATTTCATCAGCAGTATCAACCGCCACGTCATTACTTAGAAGTAGTAATTTTAAATCTTCAATGGAATTTTCAATTTTCTTTTCAGATAAAGTCCTTTTAACAAAGGTTGAAAAAGAAGATTTTAGTTTATCTAACATGTGTGTTTCACGTAAATTAAATCATTTGCATTAAATATACTTAAAAATGAGGTTATTGAGTAGGTACGTTTTTTTGAAATTGATTCGACATACCTTGTAAATTTGCATCCATTTGTTGAATCTGAGAACTTAAAAATGTGATTTGTTCGTTATGTTGTTCGATTATCTTATCAATAAATTCAATCGAGGCGTCAAGATTTTTCTGGATTGCTACGCCTTGACTGATATTTACGATAACGTTTTCAGTATCTACTATTTTTGCCTTAATATTTGCTATTCCTCCAATTGGAATTAGGATTTCTTCGTCTTGTTTTACATTTTTTAAGTTTTCAAGAGTAGTTTTTGTAACCATTGTATTTGATAACGATGCATTATATAGTTCTAATTGACTAGCTAACCAGTCTCGTTGTTCTTTTAGAATTCTAAATTGATATATTAATTCTTGAACATTTGGTTTTGGTTCCATTTTAAATTTCTCTCAAACTTTTTAATATTAAATTTATTGAGAAAGATCTCTAATTAGATAATCTTGACATTCTTCTTGAGATATTTCTTTTATTTCGTCGATCTTTATTTGCCTCCTTAAGAGACCAATGCTAGTGATCTGTGAGAGAGCTTTCTCTAAAGCATCTTCTTCCTTTAATGCGCGAATTTCTTTTCTAAATAAATATTTTTTGTGTTTTCTTATATACGTTCCTTGTATTCTAAAAATTTTTATTTCTGAAGACATTTTTACTCAATTTTACACTGTCTGAAGTATGCAAAACATAAATTCTTTAAAAAATATTAAATTTTTGCTTTTTATTTTATTAGCGCTCAAATTTATATTTCATGTCTAAAGTTTTAATACATTTGTAAGCCTCATCATTTCAGGACCTGTACTATCTTGCCCAAATATTCCGTTCTTATCGTTAATTATAGCTCCTGCGCTAAGATATGGTATTCCTCTATTTATTGTGCTAACATCCGTTTCATCTACTTTTAAAATTGACGTAATTTCTTCTATTTCATCATCAGTCGTTAATGGATGTACCACACAACCATAATTATTAGCTAAAGATATTGAGCCAGGGAGATAAGAACCGGCAAATTCATATATTATCGTTTCAACATTCAAAACATCCTCGATCTGCTTCCTATTACCTTTTAAAAGTGAACTAATTATAGCTCCTTTATCATTACAGAGAATTAAATTCCCAAACGCATTATCAATGGATTTCAGAACGCCAATTTCTACTGAACCATTCAAATATGAAGTAATAGCTTTAATTTCTTCGTCTTTTATAATAGTTGGAACAATAACTCCATATTTATTAGAAGCTGTATATACACCAATAAGATTTGAATTGTTAATAGTTAGAGGATAAAGAGGTTCATCAAAAACCGATTTAAATTTTTTGATTATTGGTTTTAATAACAATCTTGGATATAAAACGAAACGATTATTTGCAGCTAGATATATACCAATTGAACTACCACCAAAAATTTGGGATTTTAAGATGGTCAACGATTAATATTTCACCAAGAGTTTCTTAAAGAAAAATAGAATATTAAAAATTATGATATTTTAAACTTTTATTAAGTCAAGTATACAACAACTAAACCATCAATATTCTTTGTAGCTCTAACTTTGAGCTTTCTTGGAGGTTTTTGAATCCCTCTTTCCCAAATTTTTTCATTCACTTCTTGAGAAATTATTAGAGATTCAGGTTTAAAATGACGTTCCATGTATTCTCTAAGATATCTAATTGATTTTTTAGCCCATTTATTACGCGGACCTCGTCTAGCTTTAGATAATGGAATTATGTAAATTCTTTCGTCAATAATCTCTTCTTTTGGCGCTTCAATTGCCTCAGCTTCTTCTAATTCCTCAACTTCCTCTTCAAATACTTCGCTAATTTCTTCTTCTTCAGAAACTTCGTCTAAACTGAATTCGTCGATTTCTTCGATTTCTTCTTCAATTACTTCAGGCTCCTCAATATCCTCTAATTCTTCTTCTAAGTCGTCTAAACTAATTTCTTTACTTTTTTTTTTTGCCATTTACATCAATTTTGCTTTAATTATATATGAATTTAATCTCGCTTTAGTCTTGTATTTCTCCATTCTCTATTAGTATACGGACTTGTCCTAACTTTACCACCAGTTTTCATGATAATCCAACTTGGAATTGACTTACTCTGTTTAGATTTTTTAGCTCTTCTTATTTTTGATGGTAAATCTTTATTTCTTGCCATTATTTATTACACTATCTCATTTAATTAGAAATTTTTAATATTAAAATCTTTTTTCTTACCAGTAATTTGTTTTAACAATTTTTTGAAAGCATCATCGGATAGTTGTCCTCTTAGTTGTCCCGCTTGAGCTAGTTGAATAAGTTGTAATTCAATTTGTTCCGCAAATTGAGGTTTTACCATTCGAATGTTTTCTAACCTTTGGCGTCCTTCTACAGATAATATTTTACGCATTATCTGATATTTTTTTGCCTCAAATTCTTTTTGTTGGGCTTCCGCAATTTGTTGTTGTGCAGCTTGTTGTTGCATTTGGGCTAATTTTCTTTTTCTTATTTCTTCTAACTCTTCTTCATCACTCACAATTAACCACAAAAGTTCTATTTTTTTAAAATAATATTATTTTTTTCTTAAAATAGAATAGGCAGTTCTTTCTAACAGACTTAATCCTTCCGCAGTGAGTTTTCTCCCTTCTTTCTCAGATCTTTCAATTAAGTTTGCTCTCTCTAATTGCTGAAGAGCAACTCTAATTATTTTACCGCTACCTTTTGCACTATGATTTAAACCAGCTCCCTTTCTATTTTTTCCGCCATAATATTTCCTTAACTTATTGACTCCAATAGAACCATACTTGTTTATTTTTCTCAATAGAGACGAGCATCGAATATACCAAAAGTTTTCAGAGTCAATTGGGGCTAATTCTTTAAAAAATGCGGTTTTCCAGAATTCACTTCCTTCAGGGGGCTTGATTTCAGGGTATTCTTTCAATTTTTCTGCGATTGCGTGAATTAAGGTTCCGGGTTCAACGACATATATCGACATGCTTATATCTTTAATATAATAA
>JBHLLE010000395.1:0-824 GCA_048885945.1 Candidatus Hermodarchaeota archaeon
TACTATAAAAGAATTAGAAGGTCTATCAAAATCGCGAAATCAGATTATTAAAGCTAATATTCACGATCAATTAATCACTAAATTTGAAAAAGAAAGAATCCATGAAGTATTGGGAAACTTAATTTCCAATGCAATAAAATATACCCAACCTTATGGAACAATTGAAATAAAATCTGAAATCAAAGAAGATTTTTATGTAATTTCTGTTAAAGATAATGGTATAGGTTTTCTAGAAGAGGAGAAAAAAAAAGTATTCCAACAATTCGGTAAAATAGAACATTATGGAGAGGGATCTTATCTTTCTACAGAGGGAACAGGATTAGGCTTATATATTTCTAAAAAATTAGTTGAACTTCATGGTGGAGAGATTTGGATGGAATCTGAAGGGAGAAATAGAGGATCAACTTTTTATTTTACTTTACCAATCGTCAAAAAATAATCTATTTTATCTATTTTTAAAAATTAATAATTAAACTTCATTTTCTAAGTCCTTTTAAAAAATTTAAATTTTGTTCAAACAGTTTATCTCCTTCAGGTGTCTCTAGTATACCAGGTAAATCTTTAAATTTTTCGTCATTGACAAGAAAACTAAAGGCATCTTTTCCAATTTCTCCTTTTCCTATATGAGCGTGTCTGTCAACTCGAGAACCACATTCTTTTTCTGTATCGTTTAAATGAAAAGCCTTAAGATATTTTAATCCAATTATATCGTCAAATTCATTCCATAGGTTATTATATTTGCTTTTTGTAGTAAAATCGTAACCTGCTGCGAATGAATGAGCGGTATCAAAACAAACACCAATTCTTTTCTTAATGTTTATTTT
>JBHLLE010000395.1:834-4596 GCA_048885945.1 Candidatus Hermodarchaeota archaeon
TTTTATCTATAATATATTTCATATGCTCAAATTTAGGCCCTAACCCTTTACCTTGACCCGCGGTGGTTTCTAAAAGAATAATGACTTTGGAATCCTTAGTAGCTTCTAATAACTTATTTAATTGGTCTGCAATTTGGTTCATAGCTTCCTTTGAAGATAAATTTTGGTTTTTTTTAGGAATAACCCCCGGATGCATATTTACATAGTCTAATTCTAATTGATTAGCTTTTTCTAATTCGTCTATCATCGCATTATAAGATTTTTCAAGTTTTTCATCTTCCTGCGATGCTAGGTTGATTAAATAACTATTATGAGATAAAATCGGCCAAATACCTTTTATTTTTTTCCTTGTTTCAATAAATTTTTCAATTTCTTCTTGTTTTAACGCACTAGATGACCATGAACGCACATTTCTAATGAAAATTTGAATTGATTCACAACCGATTTCTTTTCCAGACTCTAAAGCCATATGTTTCCCTCCTGATACGCTCATATGTGCTCCCAATCTCATTTAGATATCATCTTAAGATTTTATAGTTAATTCTAATTATAGTAAAGTCTAATTTAGTATAAAATAGTAGATATCAAAATACTAATATTATAAATAAAAAGCCAAGTTAAAAAGAAAAATGTTTTTATAATAGTTAGTTAAAATGATTATTAATTTCTGAAATCAAGTTAAAAATATAACATTTTTTGAAAAAAATAATAAATAAAATTAGGTGAAAATTTGTGGCAAAACTTGAAGCATTAGCGAAAGAAAAAGGAGAAGGAAAGCCACTTGAACCAAGATCAAAAGGTTATATGGTGTTTCTCATTATTTTCATGGGAATGGTTGGATTGATGGATAATTTTTTGTCTTTAGTAGAAGGTCCAGCTTTACCCTATATCCTTGATGAATTTGGAGTAACAGCCCAAGAATTTGCTTTTTGGCAAGGAATTTATGGAATAATAACTTTTTCCGTATTCTTTATTGCATGGATTGCTGATGCATATGGAAGGAAAAAAGGGCTTTTAGTTTTAATTTTAGTAATGGGAGTTCCCGCTCTCCTTATTGGATTTACAGCATTTACATTTCATATGTTTATGTTACTTTACGCTTTAGTTATAACCGCTACTCTCTCAAATATGTGGGAATTACCCATTACAGAAGAATCTGTTCCAGAAAAGAGAGGTTTTTACGGAGGATTAGTGTTTCTTATAGGTTTAATACCTCTTTACGCATTTCTTGCCGTAGCAATCGCTGAAAGCATAGGTTGGCGTTGGTGTTATGGTATAATGGGTTTTTATATGATTATTCTATTAGTTCTTTTATTACGGATGAAAGAACCACAAAGATGGTTAGATGCAAAAGAACAAAGAGAACATAGAGTTCTTAAAATTAAAGAAGCTTTAAAATCGCTTAAAAGAAAAGATTACGAATATATCTTAATTTCTATTATAGTATACACTGTTTGGACAATTTCATTTAAGATTGCTGCAACATGGGGGGGTTATTACTATATTAATATTATTGGATATACTCCTACTGAATACTCGAGAATATTAATGATTGGAGGATTACTATTAATGTTGGGAGCTTTACTTTCCGGAGTTTTATTAGATAAATTAGGAAGAAAAATAACATTAATTGTTGGATGTCTTGGATCAGTTATTGGTATTACTTTTATGGGTATAACCTCAAATCCAATCTTTTATTGGATGATTTACTTTTTTATGCCTATAGTTCTTGCTTGGATCATGGTATATTTTAACGAAATCTTTCCAACTGAAGTAAGATCTACTGCTGTAGGAGTAACTAACACAATGGTTCGCGCTGCTTACGTGATAGGTCCTATGTTAGCCCTTTTGCTCTTAATATTATTCCCAGATATGGGAGGTTTCTGGGTAGTTACAGGTTTAATTATGCTCATTCCATTGCTTTCATTGTTTATGAAACCATATGAGACAAAAGGTAAATCTTTAGAAGCAATTCAAGAAGAAAGATAATAACGTTCAAATATAATTTTTAAAAATTATTTACTTTTTTTTATATTTTTTACGATTGTCAATCAATAATCAAATGGAAAAACAATTAATTATATTAATTTTAGAAACCTACATAGAATTATGCAAAGTATTAAAGGGAAAAAGGAAAGCATGCTACGATTACTTGGCATGGTTTTAATCCTATTAGGATTACTAGCTTCGCTTATCTTTGATTACTTCATACTAATGATAAACTTATACTTTTTTGTCTTGCTCATCTTTATACCATGGTTTATATTAATTATCTTGCTAAAACTCGAAATAGATTTCTTTGTTGACAACATGTGGAAATTATTCGTCGCTTTTTGCATTTATACTTTTATAATATTGATAATTGGAATATTTAATTCTACGACATTAGTCTTGATTTCATTTATCATGATATCTATATCGTATGTCTTACTTATTCTTTCGTGGCATTTTGCATTATCGATATTCAAAAAGGAAAAAATGGTCTTCTTGGTTGGAGGGATTTTATACTGTATTCTTTCAGTAATTTTTAGAATAGCATTGTTAATTGTCGAAATAGGGTTAATCCTAGGAATATCGGCGCTACTTATCGTAGCAATAGGAATGTTCTTAATAATCATCGCAGAAATGCTTATGAAAAAGAAAGGATTACTGAATTACGTATAAATCTAGTAAAATTGTTTTTTTATTATAATATTTTTATATTCTAACTCTATTTATTATTAAAAATAAGTAAAATGCTGACTTAAGAATAAGCGGGCAAAATAAGCTCTATCTATTAGAAGATATAAATTGAAAAGGCTAAAAATTACAATAGCTCATTCCAGAAATTTTCGATATCTTCGTCCGAGAAAGTGTATTTTAATCCTATAGGCTCTACGGCTTCCTCTTTGAAAAATCTCGGTATCTTGGTTATTTTGTGCGACACACCCGCTTTTTTGTTGAATTCAAGCTCGTTTCGAAGGATTTTTTTCCCAATATTTATGACATCTTCTCTCGTTAATTCAAGATCGTACATTGCGTTTAAAACATTAGCTATTAATTCCATTGTCTCGTAACTTGGTCCGATGAAATAGCAACAACCCATTGAATCCAAAACAGTAGTGTAAATTTGAAGTTCGCGAGATAATTCTAATTTACCGTTATCTTCCGTAAGCTCCCCATAATCTCTTCCTTGCCTCGAAATACGCCCAGCTATGGCAGCTCCTGCCGTATGATCCGCTCCCATAGGCGATGTAGAAAAAGTCACGCCCATACCTTTCATTACTCTTGGATCATAGGCTGAAATTCCTTGTCTTTTTACTTCAGGTACGCGTTTAGCACCCAATTCACTACCAATATGGTGCACGCCATTGCCATATAATTGTCCTATTTCGGTATTGTTTCGTATTTCCTCAAATATCTCAAAAACTCTTTCAGCATCTCCCCATTTAACTCTACTTTCATCCATTGCGACTCCAATAGTTCCTCCAAATTCAATTGTGTCAACCCCTACATCATCGCATAGATGATCAATTCGAGCCAACGCATCCAGATCATCAATCATTAAGTTAGAGCCATTGAGTACCATAGTTTCGTATTCTAGACTTGAGGTAACATGCTTTCCTTCCTCGTCTACATATAAATTAGAACACTTTATTACGCAGGTTGGAGAGCAAGGTAATCTTTTTTTACCTCCTCGGGAAGTGATAATTTCGTGAAGTTTTTCTCCAGAAATATTTTCAATATTTTCGAAAGATCCCAAGCGAAAGTTCTTTGTAGGGA